>CAZPBT010000020.1:0-8003 GCA_964584555.1 uncultured Chitinophagales bacterium | reverse complement strand
TAAAAATGGAGAAAGTCAAATATCATTAAATATGGGGAATAGACTATTTTATCATTTTTCCATCAAGTTTCAGGCATAATTCTTGTAATTTTTCGTTTTATTAGCAAAATATTTAAAGATGAAAAAGTATTGGATGCGTTTTGTGCTTATTGCGGGTTTCTGTGCAAGCCTAAATCTGCTGTTTGCCGTTGATTATGCCAATCAGGCAAACTGGGCGGCTTTGCCTTCTAAAAAGGATAATGCAGATTGGACTCCTGAAAATTCGGGTTTGCAAGACGAGCAGGATAAAGCGCAAGCGGATGTATTTTATATCCATCCTACTACCGATATTGCCGGATTTAAAGGCAACGCCAACATAGACAATGAACGCATCAATAAATACACCGATGATTATCCGATAAAGTATCAGGCATCCGTATTTAACGGCAGCTGTAAGGTATATGCACCTCGCTACCGCCAAGCGGCATTGAACAATTTTTTTGCCCGAAATTCAGACCGCTCTCAAAATTCATTTGATACGGCGTATGCGGATGTCAAAGCTGCCTTTGCATATTATCTGAACTATTATAACCACGGAAGACCCATTATTATAGCAGGACATTCACAAGGCACTATGCTTGCCAAACGATTACTTCAGGAGTTTTTTGACGGCAAGCCATTAAGCAGTCAGCTTGTAGAGGCTTATCTTATTGGCTATCCCACGCATGAAAATGAATTTGCCTTTTTAAAACCTTCAGTAAATCCGGATGATGTGGGTGGATATGTATCTTATAATACTTTTGGTGAAAATGCCAAAATAGACTGGATGTCAGAGTACAAAGATGCCGTCTGTGTGAACCCCTTAAGTTGGAAGCAAGATGAAATATTCGTTTCTTCCAAAGAACAAAAAGGCGCATTGAAAAAGGGTGATGATGAATTGATAAAGAACTCCTTCGGATGCAAATGCAGTGAAGGTGTATTAGAAATACAAAAGCCGGACGTAAAAGGGTTTACCACTATCGGATTTAAAAATTATCATTTATATGATTACGGACTGTTTTATTTGAATATTCGGGAAAATGTAGCTTTGCGTATTGCCAGCTATTTAAAAAAAGAGAATACAAAATGATAGTTGTAAAAACTGAAAGACTTACTATTAGCGAAATCACCACCGCTGATTCAGATTTTATGTTTCGTTTACTCAACTCGCCCAAATGGCTGCAATTTGTCGGAAACAGAAACATTCAAACCATCGAAGATGCAACGCATTATATCGAACATATTATCAGACCCTCTTATGAAAAAAATGGTTTTGGTTATTACAAAATCTGTTTAAATGAAAAAGAAACCGCAGTAGGAATATGCGGACTGGTTAAGCGGGATTTTTTAGACGATATAGACATCGGTTATGCCTTACTTCCGGAATATGAAGGAGAAGGCTATGCATTCGAGGCAACTCAAGCTTTATTTGAATATGCTGAATCACAATTGGGTTTATCAAACATTCTCGCTTTTACTACACCTGATAATGAACGTTCTATTCATCTCTTGGAAAAACTCGGATTTTCATTTGTAAAAACATTCCTCTATCCCGATACGGATGAAGAGCTTAATCTCTATGCAAGTAGAGTTTAGTAGCTGTGTTGATTAACTTTTTTTCAATAAAAATGGAAGTGCCTAATTTGTTAACCTGAGTTCGGGATATGCTTTTCAATTAAAAAAATAGTTGATTTTTTATGTAGAACCTCTTCATTTTTACCTTATTGTTCTTAGCCCGAGCTTAGTTAACAGGTGCTTTGTTTATGCATATTCTTTTCATTTTATTTCGGTACTTTTTTTCTTAGTCAAAAAAAGTACCCAAAAAAGACAAGGCAAAAATATCGCTCTGCGCTTAAGCCGGCACTCAGCTGCCGATTTTTGCCATCCCACGCTTTTTTAGCATGCGTTTGCTTATTATGTTTGGCTTGTTTGTATTTAAGTAATCAAATTAATTCATACCATATTTCGATTCAAAAATCAGCTATGCTATAATTTGGTAGATAATCTTGCTTTGTATATAATCAGACAGCTAAGTGGTAAAAATTAGTTTTATTTGGAATAAATACCATCATCTAATTAAATAGATATACACATTCCTTAAAAATCAAGTATAGTTAAAACCATCTTAAATTGCTATGTTTGGCAGACTATTTGACATTTTTTTGCATTAATTAGTGATATGAAAAGAGTTGTATTGTTTTTGTTTTGGTGCTCTATGATAAATGTGTTCGCTCAGTCGCAGTTGCCGCCATTTTTACAACATCCAAATAATACATGGGCAGATTCTGTTTTAAATTCTATGTCATTAGATGAAAAGATTGGACAACTCTTTATGATTGCCGCTTACTCTAACAGAGATGAAGCTCATTATTCCACCATAGAAAAATACATTAAAGACTACAAGATTGGCGGGCTGATTTTTTTTCAGGGCACGATGGAAAAACAAGCTGAATTGACCAACCGCTATCAGGCTGCCACTAAGCTTCCGTTGTGGATTGGATTTGATGGGGAATGGGGTTTGAATATGCGTTTGGAAAACACGATTGCGTATCCCCGGCAGCTTACACTCGGTGCAGTGGAAAATGATAATTTATTGTATGATATGGGTGCCGCATTTGCCCGGCAAATGAAACGCATCGGTATCAATATCAATTTCGCACCCGATGTGGACGTGAATATCAATCCCAATAATCCGGTGATAAATGACCGCTCGTTTGGTGATAATAAATTCAATGTAGTACGAAAAGCCTATCACTATATGAAAGGCATGCAAGATAATGGCTTAATGGCATGCGCCAAACATTTTCCCGGGCATGGCGATACGGATGTTGACTCGCACAAAGATATGCCCATATTGACACAATCACGTGAGCGTCTTAATGCTATAGAACTCTATCCGTTTAACCAATTAATACGATATGGTGTAAGCAGCGTCATGGTGGCCCACATGAATGTATTGGCCATCGACAATACACCGAATTTACCGTCTACGCTTTCTCCGAAAGTAATCCAAAAAACACTGAAAGATGAAATGCAGTTTAAAGGCTTGGTATTTACAGATGCACTGAATATGAAAGGGGTTGCTAAGAATTATCCTTCCGGTGTTGCTGAAGTAAAGGCCATATTGGCAGGATGTGATGTACTCTTGTTTCCCGACAGTGTTGATTTAGCAGTAAAAGGCATTCGCAAAGCAGTTGCAGATAAAGTAATCAGCGAAGAGCAACTGAATGAACGCGTTCGTAAAATTTTATTAGCAAAATACTGGATGGGATTAAACAATTACCAACCCATCAATTTAGAAAATCTACGAAATGAAGTACAGACAGAAAGCGATTTTTATCTTAAATACAAGTTGCTTGCCAGTGCCATCACTGTGCCTAAAGATTCATTAAGTCAAATTCCAATAATTACTTTACAACGCAAAATTGCCCATGTTGCTGTCGGATATGGCAAGCCCAATCGTTTTGGCGAATACTTAGATAAATACACGCAAATCGACCATTTTTACATTAGCAGAGATGATACAGCCGCTAAATTTAATGCACTTTTACAAAACCTGAAATCATATAATATTGTCATCGCTGATGTGCAGAATATGAGTCGTTATGCTTCCAAAAATTATGGTACTACCGAAAACGAGCTTCATTTTCTTTCACAGTTAAACAAACAAAACCGAACCATACTCACAGTATTTGGTTCTCCTTATTCATTAAAATATTTTCAAAAATTCCCGACTATCGTGTTGGGTTATACCGAAGAACCTGAAGCTCAGGAAATAGCCGCACAAATTATTTTTGGTGCAAGAGGTGCACATGGTGTTTTACCTGTTTCGGTGGGTAGTTTTACTTTTGGAGAGGGCATTTGTACTATTGACGGCATGCGTCTGAAATATGGACCTACCCTGGATTTGAACATACCTGCCGTAGCGTTTAATCCGATTGACAAGATTGCACAAACAGCTATAGATAACGGCGTGATGCCCGGTTGTCAGATTTTGGTGGCAAAAAATGGGGAAGTAATTTACGATAAAGTCTTTGGTTATCATACGTATGACAATGTAATCAAAACAACAACTAACGATTTATATGATTTGGCATCTGTAACTAAAATTACATCCACCTTGCCATTAATTATGAAACTGCACGAAAAAGGTAAACTCAATGTCAATTATCGTTTAGCTGATTATTATACCTATAATTCTACTTGTAATAAAGGAAATTTACTCATCAAAGAAATACTTTGCCATCAGGCTGGATTGCCGGCTTGGATTCCTTTTTATAAAAATACTATTGACAGTTTAGGCAATCCCATGCCCGAGTGGTATGCCTCTCAAAAAGATGATTCGTTTAGTATAAAAATTACCGATAATCTCTTTCTGAAAAAAACATTTGCAGATACCATCTGGAAAAAAATCTATACCTGCGATTTGCAATCCAAAGATTATCGCTACAGCGATTTAGGTTATTATCTGTTGAAACAGATTATCGAAAAAATACAACACGACTCTTTGGAGAATATGGCACGCAAAGCATTTTACGCACCGCTGGGCATGAATTACACCATGTTTAATCCACGGTGGAAAGGCTATGATTTATCTAAAATCAACCCGACTGAAAATGAAAAAATATTCAGACAAACTTTGCTGCTGGGTACCGTGCACGATCAAGGTGCAGCATTACTAGGCGGTGTTGGTGGGCATGCCGGTTTGTTTTCCAATGCTAATGATTTGGCAAAATATTTTCAGATGTTGTTGAACAAAGGCTACTATGGTGGTTTTCAATATTTTGATCCGGGCACGGTCAATTATTTTACTACTAAACAATATGCGGGCAATCGCAGAGGTATCGGGTTTGATAAACCTGCACCTAAAGGTCAAGACGGTCCGACTTGTGACAGTGCCTCCCCCGAATCCTTTGGACATACCGGATTTACAGGCACCATGGTTTGGGCAGATCCGAAATATGATTTGATTTATATCTTTCTGTCGAACCGTGTATATCCAACAGCAGATAATAAAAAGCTCATCAACCAAGGCACACGGACGAAGATACAGCAGGTAATTTACGATGCTATTGGAGCGGGGAAATAAGTTATTCGATTGGTCAACAAAACTAAACTTACTTATTTTTGATTTAATACTTAATATAATTATATTTATAAATAATATAACTATATATTAATATACATCTTCATACTATGTTTTTTGTTTGTTTTTTGGCTTAAGAAGACTAATAAATAAAGGTATGGTAAACAAAAATAACCTTGCTGCAACACCAATTATATAAGAAAGTAGAAGTGAAATAATAAATACTGCCGGAATTATCAACGCACGTTTTTTTGAAAATGCTAATTCTTGAGCAGCGAGTCTAACTTCCGAAACCTTATTCTTAGTGTTGAATATATAAGACAAGAGGACGAAATTCATAATCCCTGTAAATGAAATATTGGCAACATAAACAGCAAATGGCGCATGTAGATTTGCATATTCTTTTACTGAATATTCACTAAATACAGCCGTACTAAATGGCATTAATACAATTGAAAGTAAGAAAAACAAGTTAATCCAGATTAATTTTGGAGTATAATTTATTAAATATTGAAATAAACGATGATGGACATACCAATACAGCCCTATTAACATGAAACTTAGTAGAAAGCCAATAATTTGCGGAAGCAATTCTATCATTGCATGCCAAAAGTCAGCATCTGTGCTGTCTTTTGCTACATGCGGTACTTTCAATTCTATAATAAGTAACGTGATTGCTATGGCAAAGATGGCATCTGTAAAAAAGATTATCCGTTCAATTTGAAACTTCTTTCGCTCTTCAGCATGTTTAGTATCCATAAGCCGAAACTATTGGTTTTTTTCTTTAGTTCCAAATTCAAGCATAAAAATCAAGATATTTTCAATTGCACATAATTTAATTTTCCATTCTCATAAACAATTCCGAATTTAGAGGATTGAAATTTTAGTTCATTCATAAATTATATATTATCATGGTAGATGTTATTTTGGGATTACAGTGGGGCGATGAAGGCAAAGGAAAAATTGTAGATTATTTAGCAGATCAATACGACATCATTGCCCGTTTTCAGGGCGGGCCCAATGCCGGGCATACGTTAGTAATAAATGGCAAGAAACATGTTTTGCACACCATTCCTTCCGGAATTTTTCGTGAAGGCAAAATCAACTTTATCGGCAACGGTGTGGTTATCGATCCGGTTACGATAATCAAAGAAATAGAAAAATTGGAAGCGGAAGGCGTAGATGTTCAATCCAGACTGATTATTTCCAAACGCGCTAATCTGATACTACCTACACATAAAATATTAGATGCGGCATCGGAAGCGGCAAAAGGGGCTTCAAAAATCGGCTCAACATTGAAAGGAATCGGGCCAACGTATATGGACAAAACAGGACGCAACGGCATCCGCATAGGAGATATTTTAGAGAAAGATTTTGGCGTAAAATACGAATTACTCAAAGCCAAGCATCTACAACTTTTGCAAATCTATCACTACGATTTTGAATTAAATGAGCTGGAAGACGAGTGGTTTGATGCGATTGATAAACTCAAAAAATACCGACAGGAAGAGAGTGTTTATTACATCAATAATGCTATAAAGGAAGGCAAAAAAATACTGGCAGAAGGAGCGCAAGGCTCCATGCTCGATATTGATTTTGGCACTTATCCTTACGTAACATCCTCCAACACGATAACAGCAGCCGTATGTACGGGTTTGGGTATTGCACCTCACCATATTGGCGAAGTAATGGGTATTACCAAAGCCTATTGTACCCGTGTGGGCAGTGGACCTTTCCCTACTGAATTATTAGATGAAACGGGAGAATTACTGCGCAAAGAAGGCAGCGAATTTGGGGCTACTACCGGACGCCCGCGCCGTTGTGGCTGGATAGATTTGCCTGCCTTGCACTATACTTGCATGATTAATGGTGTAACACAGCTGATTATTACTAAGGCAGATATCTTGCATATTTTTGATGAATTTGGCGTTTGCACAGCCTACCGCTACGATGGTAAAGAAAGCATTGAACTGCCGTTTGATATCAACAACATCTTGATAGCCCCTGTGCTGAAATCCTTTAAATCATGGGGCAAAATAGCGAATAATGAAAAAGTGAATGTGGCTTTACAAGCTTATATAGATTATCTCGAAGCTTACCTGAAAGTGCGTGTAACTATGGTGTCCAATGGCCCTGCGCGGGAAGACTTAATAGAACTTGACGCAAATAAATTATTGGCATAAGTTTTTTGATTTTGCAATTCGTTTTTTCGATAATGAATTAATGAATCATTTGGTGGATTGATCATTCTAATTGCCATGTAGTGGCGGCATCTTTTTATTTGGTCGAGTTTGGGTATTGACCCACCCCCAGCCCATCCGAGAGGGGAGTTTACGGTGTGCTTGCTTATAACTGTTTCCTTTTTTTACGCAGCGTCCTGATACGCTTTTTAACTGCTCTTTGAGACTCTGATGAGAAGAAAGTTTGGGTATTCACCACCCCCAACCCCTCCGAGAAGGGAGTTTACGGTGTGCTTGCTTATAACTGTTTCCTTTTTAGGAAACTTGCTATTCTTTATGCCACGTAGTGGCTATACCTTTATAAAAAAACATGCGCTAAAAAAACTAAGCCACGTAGTGGCGACACCTTCTTATTTGGTTGGGTTTGGGTATTGACTCACCCCCAGCCCCTCAGAGAGGGGAGTTTAGGGTGTGCATGCTTATAACTGTTTCCTTTTTAGGGAACTTGCTATTTTTTATGCCACGTAGTGGCAATACCTTTATAAAAAAACATGCGCCAAAAAACTAAGCTACGTAGTGGCGACACCTTTTTATTTGGTTGAGTTTGGGTATTGCCCCACCCCTTGGCCTTTGTAGTGTAATTACACCTGCCAAGGGCGGCTTATTTTGGCACGAGTACGCCTCGCTAAGGCTTGACCGCATACTCGCGCCAGTTTGGG
>CAZPBT010000019.1:15361-22018 GCA_964584555.1 uncultured Chitinophagales bacterium | reverse complement strand
CAATTTGTATTTAATTTCTTTCACGATACACTTGCATTCTTTGGAGGTATGGCGCAAAATATATTTACCTCTCGGCACCAGTTTTTTGTCATTCATCCAGCATAGCATAACATCGAATTCTTGTTCTACATGTGGCACATTGTTTTCGCGAACCAACATATCGCCACGAGAAATATCGATTTCATCTTCTAATAACAAGGTTACGCTTTGCGGGGCAAATGCCTCATCCAAATCGCCATCCATTGTTTTTATGGCTTTTATTTTTGAAGTAAAACCACTTGGCAAGGCTTTCACTCTGTCTCCAACTCTGAAAACGCCGCCCGCAATTCTGCCTGCATAACCGCGATAATCGTGGTATTCATTTTTCATAGGACGGATAACATATTGTACCGGAAAACGAGCATCTATATGATTCAGATCCGATCCGATATGGATATTTTCCAACAAGTATAAAAGTGTAGGTCCGTTATACCAGTTCATGTTTGTGCTGCGGTCAACTACATTATCGCCATTCAATGCAGAAATGGGAATAAAATGCACATCTTTTACATCTAATTTTGATGCGAATGCTTTGTAGTCATGTACAATTTTATTGAATGTTTTTTCATCCCATTCTACTAAGTCCATCTTATTTATACATACTACGATATGCGGAATTTGCAACAAGGAGGCGATATAAGAATGGCGGAAAGTCTGTTCAATAATTCCTTTTCTGGCATCCACTAAAATGATAGCGAGATTTGCCGTAGAAGCACCGGTGACCATGTTGCGGGTATACTGGATATGTCCGGGAGTATCTGCTATAATAAATTTTCTTTTTGGCGTAGAAAAATAGCGATATGCTACGTCTATCGTGATTCCTTGTTCACGTTCTGCGCGCAAGCCATCTGTTAGTAATGCCAGGTTTACATAGTCTTCGCCGCGCTTCTCGGAAGCTGATTCTATGGCTTCGAGCTGGTCTTCGAAGATGGACTTACTGTCATACAGTAATCTTCCGATTAAGGTAGATTTTCCGTCATCAACGGATCCTGCGGTGGTAAAACGCAGCAGTTCCATATCCAGATAAGCCTTACTGTCAAAGTGCTCATTGTTTAGTTGGGCATTGGTTGATTGGTCATTGGTTGATTGGTCATTGGTCATTGTAGTATCTTTTTTTTTAAACCACATAGAAACATAGTTTAGGCATGTGGTAATTCATTGAAATATTCGTTAATAAAAGTCTTTTGTCCTTCTTTAAATACATTAGAGCAATTAAAATTTATCAGGATACCTTTAGGTGCTTGTAATAGTTTCATATAGTTAAGAAGCTGTGCTTCAAAAATTGAATGAATTTCAGAACAAGATTTCAGTTCAACTACCAAACAATTTTCTATAAAGAAATCACATCTAAAATCTATATCTAACGGCTTTGATTTATATACAACCGGAATTTTTAATTCAGGTAAAAAATTTATTTTTCTATGTTTTAACTCTTCCTCCATACTTTTTTGATAAACACTTTCAAGTAATCCTCTGCCAAAAAATTTATGAACTTCAATAGCACATCCCAAAACTTTGTAAGTCAGTTCATCTAAATATTTATGTGTTATTACTTCTTTCAATTGCTATGTTACTATGTGGTTCAGCACTAAAAATATCCTGCCTTTTTGCGGTCTTCCATGGCGGCTTCTGAGCGTTTGTCATCAGCACGGGTGCCACGTTCTGTCGTTCTGCTGGCAGCCACTTCCTGTATGATATCTTCTAAAGTAGATGCCGTAGAAAAAACAGCTCCGGTACACGTGATATCGCCGATAGTACGGAAACGCACAATCTGTTCTTCCACCACTTCATCCGGTTTTTTCTGCATATATTCGCTGTCGGCATACCATACGCCATCCCGCAAAAAGACATTTCTTTTGTGTGAAAAATACAAACTCGGCATTTCAATTTTTTCCTGAAAAATATATTGCCACACATCCATTTCTGTCCAGTTGGAAATCGGGAACACGCGGAAATGCTCGCCTATATGTTTTCTGCCGTTAAACAGATTCCACAATTCGGGACGCTGATTTTTAGGATCCCATTGTCCGAATTCATCCCGGTGGGAGAAGAAGCGTTCTTTGGCTCTGGCTTTTTCTTCATCGCGCCGTGCACCGCCGATAGCACAATCGAATTTATTCACTTCAATAGCCTCAAGCAATGGTGCTGTCTGCAAGGCGTTGCGTGATGCATTGTATCCTTTTTCTTCGCGTACCAAGCCTTTATCTATTGCCTCTTGCACAGATGCTACCAACAAACGCAGTCCGTTTTTTTCTACTAATTGATCGCGATAATCTAAGGTTTCCTGGAAATTGTGTCCGGTATCCACATGCAATAAAGTGAATGGAACTGATGCCGGATAAAATGCTTTGATGGCAAGATGTGTAACGACGATAGAGTCTTTTCCGCCGGAAAACAAGATACACGGATTTTCAAATTGTGCCGCCACTTCACGAAGTACATACATGGATTCTGATTCTAATTCGCGCAAGTGATTTAAGTGATAGTCGGTCATATTACTTATTAGTGATTAGTGATTGGTGATTGGTAATTAGTTATAAGTGTTTATCTTCATTAAGATTGATAGTATTAAAACTTTTGTTGTTTCCCCAGTTGAATATTTTCTCAAAAAAGGGTAGCCATTTATGATGTTTTATCTTGTTTAAAAAATAAATTTCATGTTCTTTTTCTTTTATGCCCATTTCAACTAAAATTTCATCGTGTTTATTAATAGTAACGGAATTAAAAAGTTCTTTCATTCTATAATATTCATTTACATTACCACTCTCCAATCTGCCGGCAAAATACATGGGCATAAACCAACCGATAACATAACAACTTGAGCTTATGCATTTGCCAATAAGAAAATATTTTACCTCATACCACTTTGAAATTTTAATTCCATATTCATCCATTATCTTCAAAACTTCCTCACGGTGTATCCACTCATCCTCTTCAATTTCTTTTATTTTTATTTTTTCATCCTGATTACTTACCGAAGCCGCATGTCCCTGATAAGCAAATGCAGCAGCTCGCTCTGCGGAAAATGCCAGTTGCAGTAAATTCTCTAACTCAGGCTGCAGTTTCATTTTACTTTATAATTAATTAATATCATATGATTTATATTTTATATCGTATTTGGCAGACGCGTCTGCCAAATTTCATTTTTCATGTAGCAAATCAGATACTTTTCTTTGTAACATTTTTTTATCCGGCAGGTACAATTTATATTTAGAAACAAAAATTTTATTCGATATTCCGCCCATAGCATACTGCACTAATATTTCATCTTTCTCTGCCGACAAAATTATTCCAATCGGATCATTATCTCCTTCTACGTTTTCTTCTGCTTTAAAATAATTCAGGTACAAGTTCATTTGCCCGATATCGTTGTGTTTTACATTTCTTATTTTCAAATCTATTAAGACAAAACATTTTAAGATGCGATGATAAAAAACTAAATCCACATAAAAATGAGAACTGCCTAAAGAAATTTTATATTGTCTGCCGATGAAAGCAAAACCTTTTCCTAATTCAAGAATGAAAGATTGTAAATTATTGATAATTTTTTGTTCAAACGATTTTTCGGTAAGCTTATGATTTTTCGGAATTTTTAAAAAATCCAAGACATAAGGGTCTTTTATTACGTCAGCAATATCCGGCAACTCTTGTTTGTTTTTGGGTAGTAGTGAAATCCCTTTTTTCTTATGCTGAAGCATCCATCGTTCATATAAAGAACTATCCAATTGATTTTCTAAAGTACGCACGCTCCAATTTTCGGTATTACATTTATCAAAATAAAACTTGCGTTTTTCGTCATCCGTAACAGACAATAAAAGTACATAATGGCTCCAGTATAATTTTGGGGAAACATGATTCCAATCATCAAAAATCAAATAAAATCTACGCATATCTGAAAGGTTGCGTCTGCCAAATCCTTTTCCGTATTTTTCTGTCAAATCTTTCGAGAGGCCTGATAACATTGATGTTCCGTACTCAGCACGCTCATTGCCGTGTTGCTCATAATTCACTATGTGTCTGCCAATTTCCCAGTAAGCTTTTACTAATTCGTAATTAATTAATTTTACAGCATTCAACCTGGATTGCTCTAAAATAGATCCGATATCATGAATTAAAACTTTATATTTCCGGCTTTCGACTTTCAAACTGGTTTTATTTTATTCATAAAATAATTGAATACCATGTCAATACTTTCTTCTATACTTTGTTCTGCTGTTTTAATTTCAACAGCAGGATGCATTGGGGCTTCAAATGGTGCATCTAAGCCGGTAAAGTTTTTTATTTCGCCTTTCAGCGCTTTGGCATACAATCCTTTCACATCACGCTTGGCACATTCATCAAAACTGGCATTGACATATACTTCATAAAAATCATCTGCGCCTATTATAGCTTTTGCATTTTCTCGAATTTCTTTTGTAGGCGATACAAAACAATTGATTGTTACTACTCCACAATTCAAAAATAATTTATTCATTTCGGCAATGCGCCGGATATTTTCCGTTCTGTCTTCTTCCGAAAATCCAAGATTTTTATTGATGCCCGTGCGCACATTATCACCATCCAGCACAAAACATAAAATATTATGCTGCTGTAGTTTTCGTTCCAGACCTTGGGCAATGGTAGATTTGCCCGAACCTGATAAGCCCGTCATCCAAATGCATAAAGACTTTTGATGCAACAAATTTTCTTTATCCTCGCGTTGCAACAATTTATCAAATATGGGATGTATATGTTCGCTCATAGTTAATTCAGCCCGCAAAAATAAAGAAAAATATTTACATCCACCAATAGTATATCGGCGGAGTAGAGTATTCTTAATCTTCAATTAAAACTTGCGTAGTTAACAAATCTTCTAAGTTTTCTCTGCGACGAATAAGCTGTGCTTTGCCGTCTTTAATAAGTACTTCTGCAGGACGATAACGCGAATTGTAATTAGAAGACATCGAGAAGCCATATGCCCCCGCATTGTGTAGGCATAAAATATCACCCTCACGCACTTCATTCAGTTTTCTGTCCCAACCAAAAGTATCTGTTTCGCAAATATAGCCTACTACCGAATAAATGCGGTGTATGCCCCCTGGATTGGAAATATTGGTGATGTGGTGATAGGCATCGTAAAACATGGGGCGGATAAGATGATTTTGCCCGCTGTCCACGCCAACAAATACCGTTGAAGTAGTTTGTTTGATCACATTGGCTCGCACGAACAAAAAGCCTGATTCTGACACGATATATTTTCCGGGTTCAAAAATCAGCTTCAGCGGCTTGCCATATTCCGTACAAAACTCTTTGAATCTTGTTGAAATTTTTGCACCGAGTTCTTCTATGTCGGTCGTGTTATCATCCTGATGATATTTCACTTTAAATCCGCTGCCAAAATCCAGAAATTTTAAATCTGTAAAAGTGCGCGCTGCCTCAAAGAGGATTTCGGCTCCCCGCAAAAACACATCAGCATCTAAAATATCAGAACCGGTATGCATGTGCAAGCCTTCAACCACAATATTGTTTGATTTGATAACCCGCTCCAAATGGCGAAGCTGGTATATGGAAATACCGAATTTGGAATCGATATGTCCTGTCGAAATTTTGGTGTTTCCGCCTGCCATGATATGCGGATTGATACGCACACATACGGGGTAAGTATTGCCGTATAAATGTCCGAACTGCTCTAAAATAGAAATATTATCAATATTGATACGCACACCAAAACCAACAGCTTTATTGATTTCGTCGATATTGACGCAGTTGGGTGTGTACATAATTTCGTGCGGTTGAAATCCAGCCTTCAAGCCCAGCTGAACTTCCTGAATAGAAACTGTATCCAGCCCTGCACCAAGTGAACGCAGATATTTTAGAATATTGATATTGGAGAGTGCCTTGCAGGCATAATGAATTTCGACATCAATACCTTTGAAAGCATTTATCAATCGATGGTATTGCTGTTCTATTTTTTTTGCATCATATACATACAATGGTGTGCCATATTCTTTACACACCTCCAACACCTCTACTCCATTTATTTCATATCGTCCGTCAACTAACTCCATAAGCTATTTTTCTACGAATATAACAGAATCCGGAAGCAGATACAACGCATATAGAATCAGATAATTATAAGTTAAACTAAAAACAAAATAATAAGCACGCGTATAGCGTTTAATATTGCGGTTTACTTCAAAATGTTAGCCGTTTTTAGAGTGATTCAAAATTGAGCTGAATCTTATTGGTGATTTGTTGTAAGACTTCGAAATCTTTTTCAGTCAATCCGTTCCAGCCTTTTTTTCTAAATTCAACAACAATTGGCAACAATCTTCTTACCAGAGCTTTCCCTTCTTTGGACAACGAAATATTAAATTTTCTTCTGTCCTCTCTGCCTGTTTCTCTGCTGATCAGATTTTTTTTAAGCAATAATTCAATGATGCGAGTCATAGTAGGCGCATCTTTGGTACAGTGTTCACAAAGTGTTACCTGATTTTGTGTGCCGTTATTGTGGAGTTCCAATAAAACCACCCATTGATCAACGGTAATATCTACATTCATCGCATTGAATTTATGTTGCAAGGCAAGCTTTATTTTTTTTGCTGTAGATTCCAGAATATAGCCGTAATTGAAGTTCAT
>CAZPBT010000019.1:0-15261 GCA_964584555.1 uncultured Chitinophagales bacterium | reverse complement strand
CAAGCTTTATTTTTTTTGCTGTAGATTCCAGAATATAGCCGTAATTGAAGTTCATTTGTTTAATGTAATAATTTACTAATATAATAATGTAACAATGAAATAGTCAATCATTTTAATTACTATTTATTTTTATTCCTCCTTAAAAAAGAGACACCTAATAATATAGATGATATTGTTTTGATAAATGTTGGCGAACTCATACTTCCAAATCCTTTAAAGTTGATATCAAATTGATCAAAGAACATTAAACTTATAATTGCCAATAAAAAGCAAAACATAGCCAGAAATAAATCTAATTTACTATATCTTAATTTTTGGTTCATTGGTTCAATGCTATATTGTTTAATTATAAAGTTCCTCGTTTTTCCTGCTCTCTTTCAATAGATTCAAATAAGGCTTTGAAATTTCCTGCACCAAATCCTCTGGCACCCATGCGCTGGATGATTTCAAAAAACAAGGTGGGTCTGTCTTGTATGGGTTTGGTGAAAATTTGCAGCAGATATCCTTCTTCATCAGCATCTACAAGAATAGATAATTTTTCCAACTCGTTAATATCTTCTTTCATCATACTTGCATGCTCTCCCAAACGTGCGGGTACTTCTTCGTAATAAGTATGCGGTGGTGCACTCAAAAACTCGACACCTCTTGCTCTCAACTGCGATACGGTTTCGATAATATTATCGGTAGCCACCGCAATATGTTGTACACCGGGACCTTCGTTAAAATCTAAATACTCTTCAATCTGCGATTTCTTTTTGCCCTCCGCCGGTTCATTAATCGGAAATTTTATCCTGCCGTTGCCGTTGCTCATTACTTTACTCATCAAGGCTGAATATTCCGTGTGTATTTGTTTATCATCAAAAGACAGGAAATTGACAAACCCCATTTTAGTTTCGTACCAATTTACCCATTGGTTCATTTCGCCCCAGCCTACATTGCCGACCATGTGGTCGATAAATTTCAATCCTAGAGTAGTCGGGTTATAGTCAGATTTCCATGCTTGATATCCGGGCAAAAAGATACCATTATAATTTTTGCGCTCCACAAATACATGTACCGTTTCGCCATAAGTATGGATACCCGCACGGACAACTTCGCCAAATTCATCTTTTTCAACGACAGGCTCAAAATACGATTTTGCACCTCGCTTGGTTGTTTCTTCATAAGCGGCACGAGCGTCTTCTACCCACAACGCAATTACTTTAACGCCATCGCCATGTTTTCGCAGATGGTCGTTCAGCACAGATTCAGAATTCATGGGTGTTGTAAGCACCAATCTGATTTTATCTTGTTTTAAAACGTAAGAAGTGCGGTCGCGCACACCGGTTTCCAATCCGGCATAAGCCAATGACTGAAAGCCGAATGCTGTTTTATAGTAGTGTGCGGCTTGTTTGGCATTGCCTACATAAAGTTCTACATAGTCAGTACCTAATAAGGGTAAAAAATCCTGAGCACCATCGAAGATTTTTTCCAGTCCGTAATTAACGCTTTTTATTTCCATGATAAGGTTTGTTTTTTTGTTATAAAGGTTTTGCCACTACGTGGCATATTTGTTCGAATTCTTAGATTCTTTAACTGTTTATTATTCAAACCATCTTGCTTCTTTTTCTTTTGATGAAATCATCTGTCCACCATCCCATCCCTCATAAACATGAATTGAATAATATTTTCTAAATGAGTCTGTTTCATAATAGTATCTTGGAAATGGCAATAATAAAAATGGTGATTTAATAATTCTCGAAACAGGAGATGATATTTCATCTAAAGTGTAGGGGTAGCATCTATTTTTCAGATAATAATGTTCAATTTTTCCACCAATATCGTTTAGTCTAATTTCGCAAATTCTACTATTGACATTAAAACCAAAAATTGTAATTACTATTGGTAATAGTGATAATATCAGCAATAGAAAGAATCTTGAAATTCTATTATAAGTTTCATAGTAAGACAACTTCCAACCTATTGAAATAAATAAGATGATGAACAACAACCAAAATCCAATAGTATAAAAAAACGAAATAAATCCACCGGCAATTTCTAAAAAATTAGAAACAGCATATACCACGTAAATAATTATGAAATACAAAATACTATATAGAATTAATTTCTTCATTTCCAAATTCGCTAATTTTCACATTATCTCATTACTCCACCCAGCTTTTATAATATTTCCCATCATCAATTTTTATCGCATCTTCTGTTACCATTAATGGTCTGAATGTATCAATCATCACAGCTAATTCTTTCGTTTCCTTTTGTCCTATACTGCGCTCCATAGCTCCCGGTGCCGGCCCGTGTGGTATGCCTTTCGGGTGCAGCGTAATATGTCCTTGCTTGATATTGTTTCGGCTCATAAAATCTCCGTCAACATAATACAACACTTCATCACTATCGATATTGCTGTGTGCATACGGTGCAGGTATTGCCTGCGGATGATAATCGTATAAGCGTGGCACAAAAGAACAGACGACCAAGGCACTGGTTTCAAATGTTTGGTGTACCGGAGGCGGCTGGTGTACTCTGCCTGTTAAAGGTTCAAAATTGTGAATACTGAAACCATAAGGAAAATTATATCCGTCCCACCCAACAACATCAAACGGATGTGTGGCATATACAAAATCATAGAGCTGGTTTTGTTTTTTTATTTTGACAATAAAATCTCCCGTTTCATCATGCGTCTCCAATTCTTGAGGCAAGATAAAATCGCGCTCGCAAAAAGGAGAATGCTCCAGCAGCTGCCCGGATGAACTTTTATAACGGCGTGGTGTATGAATGGGTGCATACGATTCCATAATCAACAAACGATTGTCCTCTGTATCAAATTGGATTTGATACACCATGCCACGGGGCACAATAAGATAATCGCCATACTGAAACGGGATATTGCCCAACATGGTGCGCAACGTTCCACTGCCTTTATGTATAAAGAGCATTTCATCGGCATCCGCATTTTTGTAAAAATAGTCATGCATTGACTTTTTGGGAGCTGCCAGTATGATGCTGCAATCGTTGTTGAATAATACTGTTTTACGGCTGTCTAAATAATCATCCTGCGTTTCTATCTTGAAACCTTCAAGCAATAAAGATTTGATATTTTTTTCTATCGCAATTTTCGGTGTTACATCTTTTGAGGATAAAATTTCTCTTACCTGCGTAGGGCGGTGGATATGATATAACAAAGACGAATGGCTGTTAAATCCTTCCGTACCGAATAATTCTTCGTAATAATGTTTTCCTCCATCAGAATGAAATACGATATGTCTTTTTTGAGGAATTTTTCCGAGATGGTGATATATAGGCATGGTTATTTAATTTAAAAATGAGCTAATTTGGAAATTTGAAAATAATAATTTGGAATTCGACATTCTATTTCTATTTTAGATTTTAAATTCAGTACTGTTAATTTTCAAATTGTCACATCTTCAAATTTTCAAATTAACTTAATTCTTCTATGGCAATTTGCAAAGCATTCCGGGTAATACATCTGTCTGCCTTATCTTTTTGGTGCACCTTTTCGAGAGCTTTATATATGGTTTTCGATACATCCTGAAAGATGGCATCGTCTGTAATTTTAACATGCTTACCCATGAGATAGGCAAATACCCTTGCCATACCGCAATTGGCAATAAAGTCGGGGATAACAGCAATATTCTCGTCAGCTTTATTCAATATCTTGCCATAAAAAATTTCGGGATCATTGAACGGCACGTTAGCACCTGATGAAATAACTTCAACTCCTGCTTTTATCATTTCATTCAGTTCTTTTTCTCCGATTAATCTTGAACCAGCGGCCGGAATAAATATGTCGCTTTTCAATTTCCAAAAATCCTTAAGAGCATGTTCAAACGGAATCAAATCTTCATGGAATAATTTGCGATCGCGGCGATGCAAGAGCAACATTTTTATTTCGTCAAATGAAAATCCGTCTTCGTTGATAAATGCGCCTGTAGTATCAATAATACCGACTACTTTTGCGCCTTGTTGTGCTAAAAAATACGCCGCTGCGGCACCCACGTTGCCAAAGCCCTGTACCGTAACTTTTTTATTTTCTACCGATCTGTTTTGATATAATTTGTAGTAATGTTTTACCGACTCTGCCACACCATAACCGGTAATCATATCCGCTACTAAAAAGCCTTCTTTCTTAGAAGGCGTATAATCTTCATCTTCTATTAATTTTGAAACGCCCACACGCAATTGACCAATCTTATTTATTTTATCTCTTTCTTTTGGGTGATAATGACCGTTTACAATTCCTTCTTGCGGATGCCAGATTCCGTATTCTTCCGTAATAGGAATTACTTCGTGGATTTCATCAATATGCATATCTCCGCCGGTGCCATAGTAGTTTTTCAAGATAGGTGATACTGCCTTAAACCAGCGTTCTAAAACTTCTCGTTTTCGAGGATCGTTCGGGTCGAAATTAATGCCTGATTTTGCCCCGCCAATAGCAGGCCCCGAAACTGAAAATTTAATTTCCATCGTTTTAGCTAACGAAACCACTTCGTGTCTGGTCAATCCAACACGCATACGGGTACCGCCACCTGCAGCACCTCCGCGCAAGGAGTTTATCACGAGCCAGCCTTGTGCACCTGTTTTGGCATCATGCCATTCAAAAACGATTTCCGGTGCTTTTTCTTCAAAGGGTTTGATAAAATCTGACATAAAATAGTATCAAGTAGTAAGTAATTAGTAATAAGATTGTATTCTTAAATAAAGATAGAAAAAATTAGTTGTCATAGCAACTAATTTATTTAAAATTATTTTCTTCTCTTCTTTGGTCGTCTCATTACTTTATCCGATTTATAACGAATTAAAAAACAAAATTAAATGTGCATCTTTGTATTACTATGGTACGTTGGATTTTTATACTCATTTTTAAGACATTAGGCTGGAAATTAAAAACAGAAGCAATTGTTGGCATAAAACAGTCTATCACCATTGCAGCTCCGCATACTGCCAATATGGACTTACCGATAGCCAAAGCAGCCTTTGACTTAATGGGTTTGCCTTTGCGGTTTACGGTAAAAAAAGAGTGGTTTAGGTTTCCATTTAAAAAAATCACAGCAAGCCTTGGCGGTATAGCCATAGACAGAAGCCCTAAAAAGCCCGGAGAACCGCGTCCCAGTATGGTGGAAGCCATGGTACAATTGTTTGAGGAAAATCCTGAATTGCATATTATGGTAACACCCGAAGGAACACGCAGTAAACGCACTGAATGGAAAACCGGATTTTGGTACACAGCAAAACAAGCTAACGTTCCTATTTTATTGGGCTATTTAGATTATAAATACAAGATTGCCGGCATTGGCAAAATTATTTATCCAACCAATCTTGAAGATGATATGCGCACGATGATGGAATTTTATAAAGACATAACTCCTTGTCATCCGGATAAATTCAGTGTGGACTTACGGTATATTTGAAAACTAATTGCGCAGATAAACTCAAACAGCGTTATACATTTTTGTCAGGTATTATTTTCTAGCATTCAGAATAATCAACCAAGCTTCAATCACTTGATTATTATCGAGATATCTTTTTATATCGGAATACATTTGTTGAGGAAAATCATTCAACAGCTCTGTCAATTCTGAGTATTGATTGATATCTGTTGCATTGGGCAACTCGCTGATACTGGCCAGCTTACCTAATTCATTTCCATTCAGCATTTGTTCATCTTTCAACCATTGAGGAATGGCATCTACACCTACGCCAAAATATCGAAGCGGCTTAGGCGTTTCAAAAATATTTTCTTTGGTAAATGATACATAATTATTGTAGCCTAATCTGGCAATAGGATTTAGTTTTTCTGCGATTATATTCCCGTTTTCATCAACTTTATTTTCATCAAAATGGACATACACAATTTCACAAATGACTAAATTACCAGAGCCTCCCTCCGTGCCCAATTCGATAATTTGATTTACTTTACACTCAAATGCCAAAGGTGCATCTTTAATTCGGGGTGGTTTTACAAGGGTAGATTTTTCTTCTTCAAATCCACCTTTTGTAAACTCGTTTATTCCTTTTGGATAAGTA
Source organism: uncultured Chitinophagales bacterium (assembly GCA_964584555.1). Lineage (GTDB taxonomy): Bacteria > Bacteroidota > Bacteroidia > Chitinophagales > JADIYW01 > JADJSS01. The sequence goes on along the minus strand of CAZPBT010000019.1, from coordinate 9,219 downwards.
CCACTCGTTACAGATAGTTGCTCTACCATATCGGCAGTTGGAATATGAATAACACATTCTGGTACTTCTTTTACATTGTGATAGGTGTCTTTTTGGTTGCCTGTCAAGGCACTCTTTGCAGGAGAAAAAATCAGTATAGGCGGTATGGAACTAAATACATTGAAAAAAGAAAAAGGGCTTAAATTAGGATTGCCGTCTTTATCAATCGTACTTACAAATGCAATAGGTCTTGGAATAATTGCTGAAGTCAAGAAATTTGAAATCTGTTTGATGTTTTTATCTTTCGGATGAAATGATGCCATTATTAGTATTTTTTTTGTATAGAAATAAAAGTAATTATCTTAAAAAAAACGCATTCTATTCCAAGTAATTTTTTTACAAAAATAACAGTCTTCTTATCAATTTGCATAACAGCCCTATAAATTCTGCCTCAGTTACACATTATAAAACACATTATTTTTTTACTTTATTAATGCTATTATCCATAATCCACTCTATCAGCTTTGGGAAAAAACGCTTTAAACGCCAGCTCATTTTGCCGTCAAAACCGGGTAGTAGCATAAATGTATTTTTACCCAGTTTTTGCAGCACTTCCTTTGCCACCGTTTCCGGCTGCATCAGTTTTGCCTTCCCTCCTATTGCTTTTGTTTCTTCCGGCTTGTTTATATTTTCTTCCTCAAAACCCGGCGTATCTGTATCAGGAGGACATAGTACCTGTACTGTTATCTTATATTTCTTGAGTTCGCTGCGCAATGCTTCTGAAAAACCGATAATTCCAAATTTCGTCATCGAATAATCAGTATAGCCAAACACGCCTATAAAACCGGCAATAGATGAAGTATTTATGATATGCCCTCCTCGTTTTTTCATATATGGCACAAGGATGCTGTTGCTGTTCCACATCGAATATAAATTGGTCTTTATTGTGAAATCAAATTGCTTTGGACTGATATTCTCAAAATAATCAGGGCGGGCAATACCGACACAGTTTACTAAGATATCCGGAATACCAATTTGGGCTACGGCTTCTTCCAAAACCAGCTTAGCGGCACTATAATCCGACATATCAGCCGAAAAAATATGAACAGTAGAAGATACTTTATTTTGAATTGCTTCTTTAGCTTGTTTTAATTTTACGGTATCTCTTGCAAAAAGTACAACTGTGCATTTTTCTATAGCTAATGCTGTTGCGATTGCCAAACCTATACCAGTGGAACCGCCTGTAATAAATGCCAATTTATTTTCGTAGTTCATTTTTGTTTGAGTTCGTTTTTATTTTGTTTATCCAGCCATTCCATCGTATTTGCAAATCCTTCAGTGTAGCTTGTTTTCGGCTTCCAGTTCAATTCTTTGTTTGCTTTTTCAATAGAAAATCGCAAGCGAGAGCCTAAATTTTTAACTGTGTAAGTGGTCAACAAAGGTCGTTCTTTCTTATCGAATAATTTACCGAAAAACTCCATTACCACAGCTGCCCAATAAGCTAAAAAATAAGGAATACAGGTAGTCACTTTTTTAGCACTGATGTGTGTTGCAATTTTGTTGGTAAAATTTTCGAGGGTATCGCTTTCTCCGTCATGAACTAAATAGCCATTGCCCACTGCATTTTCGTGTTCTGAAATGTGCAGCATTAAATCCACTACATTATCTACATAGCTTGGCCAAACCAATGCATTTTTTCTAAAAAACACCATTTCTCTTTTCAGAATGGCATCCGCCAGCAAAGGCACAAAGGTCTTATCACCCGGACCATAAACCCAACACGGATAAACCATCGTCACTTGTAAACCATGATTTTTATGATAATTCCATGCTATCTCTTCCGCTTTTAATTTTGTATCGGGGTACGGTTCATTCCAAATACACAAAGGGTGTGATTCGTCTATAACAACAGATTCATCAATTCCAAATACATCATTGGTGCTGATTTTCACCAATCGTTTTACATTTGCTGCTACACTTGCCTTACACACATTTTCTGTTCCGTTAACTGTAATTGCTTCAAAAAGTTCAAGTTTACCCCAATCAGACACATACGCAGCACAATGAAATACGATATCTGTACCTTCTGAAATGGCATTTTTTACATCTTCCAAATTGCGGATATCACCAAAAACGACATGTACATTTTTGGCTTTCAATGTTTCTGCTAGAGCATCACCGGGCAATAAAAACGCCGTAACCTGATAGCCTCTTTCCAATACTGCTTCCAAGAGATTATAACCTATAAACCCTGAAGCTCCGGTGATGACAACTTTTTTTCGCATAATCGATTAGGAAAAGATAGGCTTAATTATTTGAATAACAAATTAAGTGCTGATGTAATTGCACGGACATTTTCAAATTTACTCATGAAAAAACTCATATTAAGTTCTCTAAACAGCTTAATGTATGCACAAAATTGTTGAATAAATTAACCACACCCGTTTAAAACTCTATTTCTCATTTTATCAGGATTGCCTTATACTTGCAGGCTAAACTGATATGTAATGAGCGATTTGGAAAATAAAGATCATATCACCACGATTGACGGACTTTATGAAGACTGGTTTTTAGATTATGCGTCCTATGTGATTTTGGAACGTGCCGTACCGCTGCTCTATGATGGATTAAAACCTGTGCAACGTCGTATTATGCATGCCATGAAAGAAATGGATGATGGTCGGTATAATAAAGTGGCAAACATCATTGGTTCTACCATGCAATTCCATCCGCATGGCGATGCCAGTATCAATGATGCCATTGTTAATCTGGGACAAAAAGATTTATTAGTGGATTGCCAGGGAAACTGGGGTGATATCCGCACCGGAGATTCAGCTGCAGCACCTCGATACATAGAAGCACGATTAAGCAAGTTTGCTCTTGATGTCTTATTTAATGAAGATACTACCGAATGGCAATTATCTTATGACGGTCGTAAACGTGAACCGATAGCCTTGCCGGTAAAATTTCCCTTAGTTTTGGCACAAGGTACTGAGGGTATTGCAGTGGGTTTATCTACTAAAATTATGCCGCACAATTTTTGCGAATTAATTGATGCCTCCATTAAATACTTGCGCAAGGAGCCGTTTGAATTGTTTCCAGATTTTCAGACAGGTGGCATGGTGGATGTGCGTGAATACAATGACGGAAAACGCGGCGGAAGAATCAGAGTAAGAGCAAAGATAGAAGTCGTTGATAAAAAATTTCTCAAAATTACAGAAATTCCTTTCGGCACTACCGTACCTGATTTAATTGATTCAGTTGTAAAAGCCAATGAAAAAGGCAAGATAAAAATCAAACGCATTACCGACAACACAGCAAAAGATGTAGAAGTCATCATTGAACTGCAACCTCAAGTGTCCACAAGTGTAGCCGTAGATGCGTTGTATGCATTTTCTGATTGTGAAATGTCTATTTCACCAAATACGTGTGTCATTATTGATGACAAACCACATTTTATAAGTGTTACCGAAGCCTTGAAAATATCAACAGATACAACGGTTCAGTTACTGAAATTAGAGTTGGAAATTTTATTGAAAGAGCTGGAAGACAAATGGCATTTTTCTTCGCTTGAAAAAATATTTATCGAAAATAAAATTTACCGCGATATTGAAGAAGAAGAGACATGGGAAGGTGTTATTCAGGCTATTGACAAAGGCTTGGATCCTTTTAAAAAATTATTGATGCGTGAGGTTACACAAGAAGATATCATTCGACTTACTGAAATCAAGATAAAGCGCATTTCTAAGTTCGATAAAAAGAAAGCCGACGAATACATCAAGGGATTGGAGAATGAGATGGAAGAAACCAAGAAAAATCTGAAATCTCTTACTCGATATGCCATACGATATTTCGAAGATTTATTAAAAAAATACGGCAAAGGAAAAGAACGCAAAACGCAAATCATGCTTTTCGATACGGTGGAAGTAAAACAAGTGGCTGCCAACAACGAGAAACTATATGTAAACCGCGCAGAAGGATTTATCGGATATGGCAAAGACATGCGCAAAGAAGAATTTGTTAGCGAGTGTTCAGATATAGATGATATTATAGTATTCACGAAAGAATCCGTAATGAAAGTAGTGCGTAATGCTGATAAAGTATTTGTTGGTAAAGATATATTACATATTGCCGTATGGAAGAAGAATGATGAACGCACCACTTACAACGCAGTTTATTTGGATGGAAAATCAGGCATCAGTTATGCCAAGCGTTTTAATGTAACGTCTATTACCCGTGATAAAGAATATTTTATCTCTCAAGGAAATCCGAAATCCAAGATGCTTTATTTCTCTGTGAATCCGAATGGAGAAACAGAAACCTGTACTGTCATTTTATCACCAAATTGCAGTGCCCGCAACAAAGTCTTTGAATTTGATTTTTTTAATCTGGATATCAAAAACAGAAGCTCTATGGGCAATATCGTATCTAAATATCCGGTGAAGAAAGTGGAATTGAAATCAAAAGGAAAATCTACTTTAGGCGGTGTCGAAATATGGCTGGATGAAGATATTGGCAGACTAAACACAGACAAACGCGGCAGGTATTTGGGTTCTTTCCAAAACGACGACAGAATTCTTGTAGTGCTAAAATCAGGAGAATATTACCTGACCAATTACGAGCTTACTAATCGTTATATTATGCAAGATGTATGGGCAATTGACAAATTATATCCGTCAACTACAATTTCAGCCATTCATTATTCAGACAGCAAAAAATGCAACTACGTTAAGCGTTTCCAAATTGAGACTACTACATTAGATACGAAAAACAGTTTTATTATTGACGAACCCGGAGCGAAACTGGTGTTTGCCACCTTATTTACAAAACCTATAGTAGAATATTCCTTAGATTTAGGCAAAGGAAAAACAAAAGAAGAAACGGTAAGTTTGGCTGAATTTATTGACATCAAAGGATGGAAAGCCATTGGCAACAAACTTATAGGAGGCAGCATAAAAGCTGTAAAATTACTCGAAATGCCAACCTCTGAAAATGAAGAACAGCAAGTCAATTTTGATGTTGATTTTGAGATTACGAACCTTACCGATAAAAAAGAACCCGAGCAAGGCGAATTGTTTGATTAGTGCTGATAAACAGGATGTGCGTTATTGTCTTTACTTAAAAATCACATTCAACTTCGTATTACTATGCTTATTTTTATAGGGTGAAAAATATCTACATTATCCGCCACGGACAAACCGATTTTAATGTCCGTTTAATTATACAAGGCAGAGGTGTCAACTCCGATTTGAATGACGAGGGCTTGCGCCAAGCCAAAGCTTTTTTCGACAAATACCATCCCGTAGATTTTGATGTGGTTTATACTTCCGCATTGAAGCGTACACATCAAACTGTTTCACATTTTATTGCTCAAAACATCCCGCATGAAATACGCGATAATATTGATGAAATAAGCTGGGGGAATTTTGAAGGCGAAGAACACGAAGAAAGCCTGAAAGAAACATTTTATGCAATAGTTGACGAATGGCGAAAAGGTAATTTGACCATTAAAATTGACGGTGGCGAAAGTGCACAGGATTTGGCCGATCGCTTAATGCCATTTGTCGAAGAAATCAAAAATTCTACTCACGAAAATATTTTGGTTTGCACACACGGGCGTACCTTGCGCGTATTGATGTGTTTGCTGACCGGAAAACCTGTTTCTAAAATGGACACCTTTGAACATACAAATACTTGCTTATATAAACTTCGCTACGACGGCACTTTATTTCATCTGGAATTAGAAAACGATATCGTACATTTATCTTCAAATTAATTACGTGTACAAACTGTCTGCTGTTTCTTATCTCAATACCAAACCTTTTTTATACGGGCTGGAACATGCTGCAATAGCTGATGAAACAGAAATTTCATTAGACCCTCCGGCAGTTACTGCCGAAAAGCTGATACGCAATGAAGTTGATATCGCATTAATTCCCGTTGCCGTATTACCCTTATTAAAACAACCTAAAATTATTTCTCCGTTTTGTATCGGCAGTAATGGAAAGGTAGCCACGGTTTGTCTCTTTTCTGATGTACCCCTGGAAGAAATTGAAACCATACTATTGGATTATCAATCGAAAACATCTGTGCAATTAGTGCAAATACTATGCAGAGAATTTTGGAAAAAAGATGTTTTTTTTGCACGGGCTTATCCCGATTATGAATCAGATATTTATGGCAAAACTGCCGGAGTAGTGATAGGCGACAGAACGATAGCACTGATGGATAAATTTGATTATGTGTATGATTTGTCTGAAGAATGGAAAAAATTTTGTGGCTTACCATTTGTATTTGCTGTGTGGGCAAGCCAACATACTATTGACAGCAGTTATACCAAAAAACTAAATACAGCCTTAGATACGGGCTTACAGCATATTGATAAAATTATTGACAATTATGCCTATCTGAATACCCCATCATTTCAAGTAGCGTATTATCTGCGACATAATCTCAGCTTTGAATTAAATGCAGAAAAAATAAAAGCACTGAAATTGTTTATGGGATATATGTGTGCCAACGACCGTTGCGCTGTTCCCGATATACAGTTTGATTATTCGATATAATTAAGACACAAACTATAAACTACCCCTACAGCGTAGCCATATCAATTACAAATCGATATTTCACATCGCTTTTTAACAGACGTTCATAAGCTTCGTTAACCTGGTCGGCACGAATTAATTCGATATCTGCCGTGATATTGTGTTTGCCGCAAAAATCCAGCATTTCCTGTGTTTCTGCAATACCTCCAATTAGTGAACCCGAAAAACTTTTTCTTCCGAAAATCAAACTAAAAGAAGCTACCGGAAGCGGTTCCATAGGCGCACCTACCAAAACTAAAGAACCATCAATTTTCAATAAACTCAAATAAGCATTAATATCGTGTTGTGCTGACACCGCATCTAAAATAAAGTGCAATGTACCCGCATGTTTTTTCATCTGCTCCGCATCTGTAGTCAATACCACCTCATCTGCACCTAATTTTAGGGCATCATCTACTTTGTGTGGCGAAGTAGTCAGCATCACCACATGTGCACCCATCGCTTTGGCAATTTTCACAGCCATGTGTCCTAAGCCTCCTACTCCAACGATACCTACATTTTTGCCCGGGCCAACATTCCAGTGTTTCAAAGGAGAATAGGTAGTAATACCCGCGCACAGCAATGGCGCAGCTGCAGCCAAATCCAGGTTTTCGGGAATATGCAATACGAAATCTTCATCAACTACAATATTTTCAGAATAGCCGCCATAGGTATAACCGCCACTGTGTTTGTCGGGAGCACTATAGGTAAATACAGCACCCGATGTACAAAATTGCTCCATATTGTCTTTACAACAATCACAAGTGCGACAAGAATCTACCAAACAACCGACGCCTACTATATCGCCAGTTTTGAACTTTGTAACTTCATTTCCAATTTTCGTTACTCTGCCGATAATTTCATGTCCGGGAACGACAGGATAAAATGTATTATGCCATTCATTGCGTGCGGTATGCAAATCAGAATGACAGATACCGCAATATAGAATCTCTATTGCTACATCTTTGGGCAATGTATCTCTTCTTGTAATAGTTAAATTTTCTAAAGGTTTTTCGGGTGCGTATGTTCCAATTGCTTTTGTTGACATGTTATAAATTTTGCTGGTAAATGTACTAAGAATAAAAGTAGAAATCAAAGTGTATATTTGTTTCAATATGAACCGATATTACAGCCTTTTTTTTGTCGTGTTATTACTTGTTGGGTGCAAACAAACGCTACAGCTAAAACAGCCTGAAAGTGCAGTTTGTACGGAGGCATTTATTTATGTGAGCAATGTAAATGGCGATCCGTCTGCAAAAGACAGCAATGGTTTTATCAGCAAATTGTATAAAAACGGAGCCGTTTGTGAAAATCAGTTTATTGCAGGATTGAATGCTCCTAAAGGTATGTGCCTCGTCGGTAATACCCTATTTGTTACCGACTTGGATAAGGTAGCCGGATTTAATATTCTAACAAAAAAACAAGCATTTAATTTCGACTTTTCAGTTTATAATACTCAATTTTTAAATGATATTTGTTGGGACGGAGATAAAATGCTTTATGTTTCATCAACAGACATGAACGAAATCTTCTGCATTGATTTATACTTGCAAAAAATAAGTTCGCTGAATTTAAAAGACAGTCTTTCGGGTACCAACGGACTGTGTTTTCATGACAGCATTTTGTATATTGTTGAGATGGGAAATGACAGCATCAAAGGCGGTTTAGCGCAAGTTTCTTTCAAAAATAAACAAGCAACATTTTCAAGAATGTTAAACCATACCGGCATACTTGATGGTATATTTTATTGGAAAGATAAACTCTATTTTTCAGACTGGCAGACCAATGGAAATACAACAAAAGCACAGATTCCTATTTTTGATTTACAAACGAAAACCCTTTCAAATTTTCCATTACATAAATCATATAATGGCATTGCAGACATTACATACGACAGTTTGCATCATCGCATAATAGCTCCTATTATGGAAGAAAATAAGCTTGAGTTTTGGAAGTTGAATTAATATTCAGCAAGATATTGATTAACATTAAAACAGAAGATGTTTTCTTTATTCCAGCATTCTCTAATCACTTGTAATCTGTCATCAAATGCAGCAATTACATTATAATATGGGTAAATCTTTTCAGCAAGCAATTCTTTTTTTATAATACTGTCTCTTCTGTAATCTCCGTTTTTTCTCATGTATAGTAAAACTTCATTATTTTCATTTCCAAAAACATGTTGACAGAGCCATGTTTTTGTAACGTTATAGTTTGATTCTTCTCTTCCACTCAAAAATATAACTTGATGTTTTTCTGCTAATGTTTTTACAACTTCAACAACAGGCTGAATGGGGATATCATTCAATATTTCAACATCAGAAGGATTATACATATTTCGACCATTGGCATCTGCCAGTGTACCATCTAAATCTACTATAAAACAAGAATTTTTATGCTTGTCAGATAATACGGATTTAAAATGTTTTACAGTTTTAGGTCTGTATTCAAAATTAAAATCTAGTTTTAAAAGTTGTAATTCATCATAAAATTTTTGTATAACTTTATTACTGATAAATTTCCCATTTTGCTTATAACGAATTTCACATCTTTGTTTTAGTACTTCCATATTTTCATCAAATACTTTAAAATGGATTTCTGCTAAATGATTGAATTTTTGAATGTAGTGTTCCAAGTATTCTTTTCTGCAATGTGT
>CAZPBT010000018.1:0-22456 GCA_964584555.1 uncultured Chitinophagales bacterium | reverse complement strand
TTTACACAATTTTTTCAAAAGATAATTCTTTGTTCTTCTTATTTTGTTATTTTTGGTCTTATTCCCATTTAAAAAAATGACAACGTATTATGAGTACTTTCTTTACCGCCGATCACGAACAATTCAGACAAACCATTCGACAATTTTTACAAACTGAAGCAGCTCCCTTTATTGACCAATGGGAAGGCGATGGAAAAATACCGCGAGAATTCTGGAAAAAATTTGGCGAAATGGGCTATTTCGGTTTATCTATGCCTGAACAATATGGTGGCAGCGGACTCGATTTCTTCTACGAAGTGGTCATGCTCGAAGAAGCTTCTAAAATGTACAGTGGAGGTTTTACTATTACGGCAGCCGTGCAAACTTGTATGAGCACACCCTATATTTTACATCATGGCAGCGAGTATCTAAAAGAAACTTTTTTGAAACCTGCTATTGCCGGTGATATGATAGGTTGTATCGGTATTACAGAACCCGGTGCGGGCAGTGATGCAGCGAATATCCAGTTGCGGGCAAAAAAAGAGGGTGATTATTATATCTTGAACGGAACGAAAACATTCATCACCAATGGTATTTACGGGCATTTTGTTATTCTGGTATGCAAAACCAATCCTGATGCTGGATCTGCCGGAGTAAGCCTGATTGTCGTCGATTTATCTACTGAAGGAATTACCAAAAACAAGCTTAAAAAACTAGGCTGGCACGCCTCTGATACTGCAGAGCTGCATTTTGACAATGTTCTTGTACCCACTAAAAATTTGTTGGGCGAAGAAGGCAAAGGCTTCTACTATCTAATGGGTGGTTTGCAATTAGAGCGATTAGCAGGTTCTATCATGGGCTATGCCTCTTGCGAAGAAATACTTAGCTACTCCATGCAATATATGAATGAGCGAAGTGCCTTCGGTAGAACGATAAATAAATTTCAGGTATTGAGACATCGTGTGGCACAATTAGCCGCTGAAATTGAATGCGTAAAAACTTTTGTACTCACTACAGCCAAACAACATACCGAAGGAAAGTACGTGGTAAAAGAATGCTCGATGGCTAAATTACTTTCTACTGAACTTGCAGACAAATGTATGTATCAGTGTGTTCAGTTTTTCGGTGGTTACGGATTTATGGAAGAGTATAAAGTTGCTCGTGCTTATCGCGATTCACGTATTGGTACTATTGGCGGCGGAACTTCCGAAATTATGCGCGAAATAATTGCAAAAATGGTGATGGATGACATTAATTATAAATCTTCTGTAGGTAAGCAACCGGCTGAAGAGGCTAATCAATTCAATACCGTAGCAGATATCTTTTCAACTCTGCCGTCTCGTTTTAAATCAGAAAAAGCTAAAGGCAAAAAACTGCATGTGGCATTTAATTTTGACCAAGATAATTATCTCGTATTAATTGATGATGGCAAATTAGACATCCAATCCGGAGTACCGAATATAGCAGAAGCTGTAAACTGCACCTTGGAAACTGATGATGCTACTTATATAGCTGTAGAAACCGGAAAACTCAACCCACAAGAAGCATTCATGACCGGAAAAATAAAAGTAAGTGATATAATGAGTATGATGGAATTTGGAGGTTTGTTTAAAAAATTGACTTAGTTAATCAGCTTCATATTCTATCAAAATTATCATTTTTTGCCATGAAACATAAAATCCATGTTTCATTATTAAATCGACACAAAATATACAATGTTCATATCGTATTTGGATTCAACAAGATAGCCTAGACTATTTATCTTTTTTAATAATTACATACATCTAAACTAAATTCTTACTATCTTGGTGTAAGCCTAACAACATGAAGCAACTCAAAATTTCCACCAAAATCACCTCACGCGATAGTTTTTCTATCGATAAATATCTCAGTGAGATATCCAAATTGCCTATGCTAAGTGAAGAAGAAGAGGCAGAGTGCGCACGCAAAATCAGAGAAGGCGATAGCCGAGCTGAAGACAAATTAGTTCAAGCTAACTTAAGATTTGTTGTTTCCGTGGCCAAGCAATATCAAAATCAAGGTTTGGCATTGAATGATTTAATAAATGAAGGCAATATCGGATTGATAAAGGCTGCAAAAAAATTTGATGAGACCAAAGGATTCAAATTTATTTCTTATGCTGTATGGTGGATTCGTCAGTCAATCTTACAGGCACTGATTGAGCAACCCAGAGTGGTGCGTGTGCCCATGAATAAAGCAACAATTTATAACAAAATACAAAGAGCAATTGTTGACTTTGAACAACAGAACCAGCGTGAACCATCAAATGATGAACTTGCAGAACTGCTGGATATGAAGCCGGAAGAACTTTCTATGTTACGGGCTACACTCTCCTATCATCTTTCTGTAGATACACCTATAGGAGATGATGATGATACCACCAGTCTTGATTTAATGACGGATAATACATTAGGCGATCCGGAAAGAAATTTGATAGATGAATCATTGCATGATGAGCTGGAACATGCCTTACAAAGTTTAACTGACAGAGAACGGGATATTCTGAAACTTTACTTTGGCATCAATGAGTTTAACCAATCTTATTCGCTGGATGAAATCGGCTTAAAATTAAGTTTGACGAGAGAGCGGGTTCGCCAGCTCAAAGATAAAGCGATACGTAAAATGCGACGTTTTGCAATCAGTAAAGAATTGAAAGCTTATTTGAGTTAGCACTGTTTTCGCAAAAATAAATTTCATTTTTCCAAAACATTCATCTCATTTTATCTTTTATTTGCTTGTAATATTCTTAAGCTAAGAGATTTGCTCTGTTCAATTTATTTAAATTTACGCCGTTATAAAATAAAAAGAGCGACAACTATCGTCATCGCTCTAAAAAGTTTTGTATTAAATTTTACAAGCAGTAACCTACTAATACTGTTTTAGATTTCGTTGAAGATTTTCCGTTTTTTGTAGCAGTCAACGTAATCGTATAGGTTTCAGTACATCCTGTACTTGTGCCAGGACGATTAAAAGAAGCCTTTATTGGATTAGTCTGTGTGCTGGTTGTACCGTCACCAAAATTCCACAAGTAAGTGTCTGCATTTGTAGAAGTGTTTGTCAACCTTAAAGTGTCAAAGAATTCGATGGTATCATTGGGTAAGATAGTAAAATCTGCCACCGGCGCAGGTGTGTCTTCTTTTTTGCAAGCGGCAAAGAAAAGTGTAGCTACTAAAGCTACGATGCTGAGAAGTTTGGTTGTTTTTTTCATTTTGTTTTGATTTAAATTGTTTTTAATTAATTTGATAGTACAAAAATAGAGATTGTATGAGTCTGTATTTTATTGCACTTCACGAATGGCAGGTTTCAATTCACAAACGGAAGCAGATTTATTATTTTGAAGTTCATTCTGTCTTTTCTATATCTATCTATAATTTGCATGATGTTTTTTTAAGGACTATCCGGTAAAAAAATTAAAGTTACATCTTGCAACTAAAAATATTTTGTATATGCTTATACTAGCCTGTAGTGAAAAGTAATTTTATAAAAGTGCCTTGAGTTGTCTCATAAAAACACTACTTTAATTTCAGACAATTCAAGATAAATTAGAACAAATATATATTTCATATTATTTATAATAAATAAAAAAAGCGATACCTTTCAGTATCGCTCCAAAACAATTGTTAATGAAAAGAACAATTATTTTTTTGATAGTTTTATGGTTTTAGTTATTCGAGTGGAAAAAGTCAGTTAAATTTATTTTGCACCCGGAATTCCTGCAGAAGGTACTAATGCCCATCTGGTAAAAATGATTTCAAATGGAGAGTTGTCAAAACCGGAGGCATTATACTTAAAATGAGCTTCAAATTTACATGCCCAATAACTACCGTCAGCTTTTGCTTTGAGGAGTACTCTTCCTTGTATCCATTGGTATTCCGGACCATATACATTTGATTTAGTGGTAAAATCTGAAACCATTTGTACTTTATAAACTTCTGCTACTTCAGCACCGTATTTTAGTTTCAGTGCTTTTTTTATATTTTCATTTACAGTTGGTTTATTGATATAATCTTCCTCTTCAAAACGATATACATTATTTGTCAGCTTAGTTGTATTCGCCGTAATTTTTATATTATGCGTACCTTCTGCCAATAGTGTTTTTTCTGCATCCGTTGCTTTCCATCCATCTGCAGCAGATGCATTGACGCCCATGAATTGTATTTTAATTGTAAGCGTTTTTCCAACTGCTATCTTACCGCTTAATTTATTGAGGAAAAACCGGAATGCGTTTTCAACAGGATAGTATTTATATTGGGCTGCATCATACTCCGAATCCATTTTTTTAGGCAACAATCCAGTAGAAAATATTTTTTCATTCTTCCATAAATTTTTATATTTCAAATCAGCCATATCATAGTAAAGTGCCAAAATTCCCGGTGTTTTACCTGTTGGTCCACCAACTTTCATGAAATTTTCAGTTGAATAATATCGAAGTTGGTTTAAACTTACTTTTACATCTTCGCAACTGAATACAATATCAAATCCCTTATCATAAGTATCACGAACATTTTTATCGAAATATGCACGCATAATAAAATGATCAGCCAGCTCGGTTATGCTTGCTGCATCGGCTGCACTTTCATCAAGTCTTTGTCCTAAATAATCATTAAATATGACGACTTTTCCAACATTTGCTTTTTTGGAAATCTGTAAGTACATATGAAATATCAACTGCTTTTTCTGTAGTAGCTGATGATGCATTTGCGTCACTTTTAGTTTCATTTTGTACTGGTTTACCTACCCGTGCTTCCTTTAATTTTTTGCCAAATTGAGCTTGTGCATGCTGATTGCTTAATAATAGCAATGCGATTGCTGCGGTCATTAGTTTAAGTGTAGTTTTCATAATTGTCTTTATTTTTTTACACACAGCAAAAATGCTGAGCGTGCGCTTATATTTTCAAGAAACTATATAAACTGTTGATTTCATTTCATAAATAACAATTATGGAATAACATACATAATATATCACAACCAATACGATTGGTATTTTGAATAAGAAAAGTACATACTGAACGTCCTTTTTTCTAATTAGGAACTGACACCAATATGCTTGTTGTAATTTTAATGGAAAATATCAGAGATACCATTTTTACTATTTTGATTATTTTTCAAATCAGCCTGTTACCACAATTATCGAAAGCTTTTAAATCAAAGTTTTTGAGCTCACTGTTCTCATAATCTTCTTTATGCATAGTCCATATCATCTTAGAAATAACAGCATCATCTTGAACAAAATTATCTTTTTCTAAAACAGCCATTAATTTATAACCAATTTTCCTTGGAATATTTTGACTTTTCAGATTATCAACACTACAATGTATTTCAATCTTTTCGAGATTTTCCAGTTCAAATCCTACTTTTGTTAATGCCATTGTGCTTTCAGTAGCAAACCCTTTATTAATGTAATCATAAGCAATCCAATACCCAATCTCTCTGGCATTTATCCCTAGTATTGTATGAAGCCCTGTTGAACCAATTAGTACTTTTTCATTTTTAACAAAAATGCCAAAAGTGTAGTCAATTCCCAAATCAAATTGACCACGATAGATTCTTAATCTTTTTACCTTGACACTAATGTCTTCAGGTTCATCTTTTGCCCAAGGCATCCACGGAAGTAAATGCGCAATACTTGAATCAATAGCCTGTTTAAATTTAGATGCATCGCAGGGCTCGTAGCATCTTATTATTAATCTTTTCGTCTCAATTTTGTATGTTTTAGAGAATCCCATAATACTATTTAATTAATATAGTAAATAAATTATAAAGTTAAAGCCATTAGGAGTAATAAAAGTAAAAAATAACAAAAAAGTTCTCCCCAAACACACAAATCAAAAATTGTCTCTTAATCAGAGGTAAATTAAAATTTAAGTGAAAAATTATTGGCTATCTGCCATTTTTGGACTTCAAGTTGTTCTGTTTTTAAAATTAGACCTCTCTTTGACCTACTTTATTTAATAACTTTAATCTACCCTAAAATTCATATCCTTTTAGTAGCTTTGCGCTTCAATTTTTACTATGAATTTTGACAAGAATACGGTTATTGGCATTGCACTGATTGTTTTAATATATTTTGGTTTTGTTGTTTATACGAATAAAGAAAAAGCCGATTATGAAAAAGCACATCCTAAAACGGCTGCCACTGCTCAGCATGATTCCATTGCTGCCACTGCAAAAGATACAATACAGGTTGCAAGTATCAGTAAACCTACAGGAAGTGATTCTGCCAAAAGTACAGTTGCGGGAACATTTGGTGCTTTTGCTTCCGGCATAGAGAAAACAATCGACATCGAAAATGACAATTGCATTTTCACTTTTTCCAATAAAGGTGGGGTTATAAAAAAAGTAAATCTTAAAAAGTACAAGACGTTTTCCAAGCAACCGCTTATTTTATTTGATGATAATGGCAATGGATTTAATATCGAATTCAATGCACAAGGTAATCCGGTACAAACAGAACAGCTTTATTTTGAATCGAATAATGCCTCTCAAGTTGTTACGGGCGAAGGTAAAACAGAAATAATCTATAGACTTAACCTGGGTAATGGCAAAACCTACCAGCATAAATACACGGTATATGCAAAAGGTTATGTAGCCGATTTTGAAATAATAGCGAATAACCTTGGATCTGAACTAGGTAATGTAAAACAATTGACATTAGATTGGGCACAAAATTACCCGTCGCAAGAAAGAGGTATAGATGACCAACGCTATAACTCCGGTGTCTATTTTATGAACGACAAAAAAGAAGATGACAGCTATACTTCTGACAAGGATAAGACCATTGAAGAACCTTTAAAATGGATTTCTTACAAACAAAAATTCTTCAACACAAGCTTAATAGCTGTAAAAGATAATTTTGGCGCCAATACTCAGCTAAATATCATAACTCCTAAAGATTCGCAAACGATAATAAAAGAAGTAAAATCAAAACTATTTATTCCCGTTAAAAATCCAAATGCGATTTCCTTTCCTGTTAAAATGTTTTTGGGGCCGAACAAATACAATGACTTAAAAAAATTAGATGTCAACCTCACACAAATCATCCCATTGGGCTGGAGTATTCTGAGCTTAATCAATAAGTTTTTTATCATTCCTATTTTTCATTTTCTAAGTAAATTTATTTCCAACTATGGAATAATTATCCTGCTTTTAGCTGTAATCATTAAGCTCATTACTTTTCCATTTACCTACAAATCATCCATGTCGATGGCAAAGATGAAAGTACTGAAACCAGAGCTGGAAGAATTGAAAAAGAAATATCCAAGTCAGGCTGAATATGGACAAAAACAAATGGAATTATATGCTCAAACAGGTGTAAGTCCATTTGGCGGATGCTTGCCAATGCTTTTGCAAATGCCGATATTAATAGCGATGTACCGCTTTTTCCCCGCATCAATAGAAATGAGGCAACAATCTTTTTTGTGGGCACAAGACTTAACGAGTTATGACTCAATTTTTAGCTGGACGACTCATATTCCGGTCATTTCATCACTCTTAGGAAATCATATCAGCTTATTCACCATTTTGATGGCTGTTTCATCAATTGCCGTTACAAAACTTACGCAACAAACACAACCCATGTCGGGCGGCGGCGGTGGTGGCGGTATGGAAGATATGATGGCACAGCAAATGAAGCTGATGCAGTATTTTATGCCAATCATGCTCTTGTTTATTTTCAATAAGCAACCTGCAGCATTGAGTTATTACTATTTTCTGTTTAATGTATTAACGGTTGGACAAAACTGGATTTTGCAGAAATTTTTTATTGATGAAGATGCAATAAAAGCAAAAATTGAAGCTTACAGAAAACAACCTAAGAAAACCAGTTCGTTTCAGCAAAAAATGCAGGATATGATGAAGCAACAGCAAGAGCTGAAAAAGGGAAAATAGCAGTATCAGATTTCAAAAATAACTTCTTCTTTAGGCAAACGGATACGCTTGCCATACAACCCTTCTGGCTTGGCTGTACCTACAGAAATGATCATATTGATTTCTGCTGCTGCCGGTAAGTTGAGTAATTTTTTTACTCTTACTGAATCGAAGCCTTCCATGGGACAAGTATCATATCCTTCAGCAGTCATGCTCAGCATGAATGTTTGTGCAGCCAAAGCAGCACTTTTATGCACTACTACACGGACATCTGCGGCAGTAACTTGTCTGATAATAGGGCGAAATGCCCCTGTAGCTGTAATAGCTGCTTTTTTCAAACCTCCTGCTATATCCAAAGGATCTGAAAAATACATGGCTGGAATTACTTTTGTATAGTAGTCAATAATCAGTTTTTCTTTTTTACCCGGTTGCTCAGGAAAATCTTTTTTTGATTCATCTAAGACAAAGGCCGCATGTTTTTTCCATTTATCTTTTCTGGTTACAATCACGATTAATTCATTTGCAGTTCTTGCCGCCCGCTGATTCAGACAGTATTTAGCCAATTCTTTTTTCTTAGCAGGAGTATGTACCCTGTAAAATTCCCAAAGTTGTAAATTACTCGAATTAGGAGACAAAACAGCACGTTCAAGACTGCGTTTTACTGCACTGGCATCAAATGGCGCTTCCGGGTCATACATTCTGACAGAACGACGCTCATTCACTATCTTGTCAAATATTTCGGCATTAGTATTCATAAGTAAAAAAAATAGATGCCAAAATTAATGAACTAAAACTATTTTTTGCGTGGAAAGTATTTTATTATCCGCAACTATCGAAATAAAGTAATAACCATTGGGCAAATCTCCAATTTCTATTTGGTTAATATTTGACGACATTTGCTTTAGCACTTTGCCATTTATTTCAGTTACCAAAATTTTATCAAAATCATACTGCTTAGCATTAATCCATATTTTTCCATTGGTTAATGTCGGGTAAATTTTTATTTCCGGCAATGTATTATTCTTGATGCTTGTTATAGTTGAGGTGTCTGTTTTAGTATATATTTTATAATCGAGTTCTGTCCATTTCTGAGTAGAATTTTTATTTTTTATTTTAATTTGTAAGCTCTGTTTATTGCGGGTTAATGCAGCCGGAATATCAAATATTGCATCTCTGAAACGGCAAGTGTCATTTTTTCCGGCAGTAAACCACTCCCCTGCTTTTTGATTATCTACCCAAACTTCTGCATATTGATCTGCTAATACATAATCAAATGTACGGAGTAATCTCACGCCCATATTTTCCGGTAAAATGCTGACTTGGAAAACGGAAGAATCAGGAATGGCATATCCATTTTTTTGCAAGTATAAGAAATAATTCTCCCCTTCAAAACGGTTATTCAAGTTTAGTGCTACTTTTTGTGCAGATGTGGTGTACTGATGCAATAGTTCAGAAGTAAGATTACCTATATCCAATGAGTCTGTTTTTTGTAGTGAGGATGGACGGATATATGCCCAAGTCAGGGATTTGTAAAAGGCTTGTTTATCATTATAATCGCCATGTTCAAGCTGGAAACTCAGGTTCTTCTCGAATGGCACAGGGTCTAAAATATGAAAGCGATACATGCATCTTCCGAAATGATTTTCTGAATTAGTCATTCCATTTTGTTGTAATGAATATTCATCTTTCATAAAGTAAAACGTGGAATTAAAATAATCTTCTGTACCTGTCCCAATATGAAATGGCGTTTGAGCATCATCTGTATAAATATGTTCATCTCCTTCCAACCAGGCAAGTGTAGTATCTGAATTTTGCTTAGCCTGAATAACAGTACCCACGTATTTACCCTGCCCCTCAAAGTGTGCAAAATGTGCATCTGTGGCATCCGTAAATGATTTATTTTGTTCTTTAAACTCCCCTTTCAGATATCCTGTTTTAGTTTTGTCATATTGATTAGTGGAAACACCAATACTTGTCCAAATATTATTGAAATTATGCGATGAACGATTTTCCAAATCAATGCGCACTTGTTGCCAGTAAGGCATAGTGAGATAATTATAAAATTCACGATTCAAATGACCCGCAAAAAGGGATTGAACATCCGCAATATCATGCGTACCAGTTGCAAAAAATAAGCCTAAGGGTGCAGAAATTGACGCTTGTGTTTCGCCATCAAAATAAAAGTGTATGAATATAGAATCAAGGATAGTGGTATTAGTACTAACAATTGCATCTGCAGACACATAACGTCCGGTATAATCAACAAACAAATTGGTAAAAAAATCTGCATATGGATTAGTAATACTATAAGCATGAGCAGTTTCGCTTATTGTATTTCCGACATCAACGCTGTCTGTAATGACGCCATCACACATGATCCGGTAACTGTATTCATTCCATGCTTCACCGCTGGAGTAAGCGACACTTATGGTAATTTTATTTTTATTAAGGTATAATATTTTAGGAATCGTTAGCGTATCGTTTTGCCAGAGTCTGTAATCTCTGTATTTATATAGCTGCCAAAATCCCACCGGAAAATTATCGACTCCAACAATAGCTTTAGTATTTATATTTTGTAAATTTTGCATTTGAAGACGGTTTGATTTCATACTTCTCAAAATCAGTTTTACCACATTAGCACTTCCGTTAATCTTATAGGTAGCCTTGCTAGTTCCTTTGTGAAACCTGCCCTCATCTCTTATATACGAATTATTGCTGTAATCAATTTCTGCAATCTTCATGTTCACCGACTGTATAGCGCCTGCTTCATTTTTAAGCAACAACGTTTTTAGCTGATGGGGAGATAATTGAATGGTTTGGGAATCTTTAGTTACAGCTGAGGCATTTGATTTCGGATAAATGCCGGCTTTATTTAATTCAGCAATCAAACCTGAATTATCAGAGGTTGGTGTATAGCTGCTAATCACAGAATCCTGAGACAATTGCCGGATATCTACATGTGAGAAGGTAAGTGAAGAATCAATAGTAATAATTAAATCCTTCTGAACCGTCAGGGGGATGTATGACCAAAGACCTCCGCTGGATGCTTTATATTGCTGAACCAGAGGTTGGTTAAATGGAGATAATTGTTCAAGAAAAAACTGAAAATAGGTTTTATCAATTCTCGGTGTAGTTTCTCCATCGAAATAAAAACGAATATGCTGTGAGAAATTTAGGGGAATTGAAATCAACCAGAAACGCTCCACTTTGCAGGGGCCTTTTACATGACAAAGTACTAATTCCTTAGTACCATTCGTAGTACCGGTTGGATTATTGACTTGCCCATGATAGTAAAACCCGTAAAAATTTGGATTTGCTCCATTGCAAAAGTCTGAATTTTTTCCGGTGTGATCGTAGGTACTCTGTTTGTAAGTATAAGTACTATGCTCTAATACGGGGAGTTCTTCCAGTAAAGACTGAGCAGACAATATTCCCAGACATGATAGTAAGGCGATACAAGTTAAACACCATCTTTTAATGTACATGTTTA
Source organism: uncultured Chitinophagales bacterium (assembly GCA_964584555.1). Taxonomy (GTDB): domain Bacteria; phylum Bacteroidota; class Bacteroidia; order Chitinophagales; family JADIYW01; genus JADJSS01. The sequence goes on along the minus strand of CAZPBT010000018.1, from coordinate 11,100 downwards.
AATATACCAATAATTATACAAAGTACAAAAATGTACAAACCTGTTTCTAAAAGAACCTAACGCAATCAAATATCTTAAATAAAAAGCTCTTACTTGATGTGTTGAAGTTTTTTAATACATACTATTAGCAATAGATAAAATTATGTAAATTTATATTTAAATAAAAAACATACAAATTGTACTATTTTTGATTTAATGTCTTAAATCCGAATAAAATTTTAGGTTCTTCAAAATCATAAAATGAGAGATATATAAATGCTGTTTTTTGTTCTCCCTTATCATTTAAATAGATGATTTGATATTGATCTAATTTTGCTATTCCAAAGAAACCATTTTCAGATTCATAGTCACAACAACTTTTTATACGTTGATACTTTATTGGCTTTCCTTGTTGATCTCGTAATAAATCAAGATATGCAATTTGATTTGCAGGTCCACCATTTGGCCCTGTTCCTACTTTAACTGGATTTTCTGATGTAAAGCCATACTTGTCATTATCGGAAATAATAGTTAAACGAAGAATTGGGTGAATTACAATATTTGTATTTGAAGAATCATTACATTTTTCCACTTTGGCTTTAGCTGCTCTCACTCTAAGTTCCATTGCTTTGTAAAAATCATTGCATGCAGAGTCTTTCATACTCAAGAGTTCATACAAAAGTCCACGATTGAAATATGCATCATTAAAATTCTTATCAAGTTGAATTGCGTAAGTATAGTCATTAAGAGCTCCTGCGTAGTCTGTCAAATGCTTTTTTGTAGTAGCACGATTAAGATATGCTTTTTTATAATCTGGATATAACTTAAGTGTCTTATCATAGTCTATTAATGCTTCCTCATATCTGCCTAACATTTGCTTAGCCATTCCTCTGTTATACCAAGCAATGTATACATCACCTTTTAGCTCAATTGATTTATCAAAAAGTTGGATTGCATCTTCTAACATGCCAGTTTCTGCTTTTTCTAAAGCAAGTTCATAATATCTTTTTGCATCTTGACCATAGGCTGATAAGGCTAATATAAAAGCCAGTACAACACTGTAAGTTTTTATCATAAATATGCATTTAAATCTACTAAAAACTAAACTTAGCTCCTGCAATTACCTGAAATGTGTAGGTCGGATAGTTATAATAACGCTGCCATTTTTGGAAAGCCACATTATTTACATCAACGAACACGCCAATATTTTTATTAAAGAAATAATTAGCAGAAAAGTTAATATCTACCAATCCTTTTATCGGTACTAAGAAAGTTGAATTTCCTAAACCATAAGTATTTACTACTCCATTTATTTTGGTTCGTCCTTCAATATCCATATTCACATAAAGCTTGTTTTTCCAGTTATAAAAAGCTGAAATGCCGGCTTTTAATTTGGGAACATAAGAAAGTTCCTCTGCAGTATTCTTATTATACACTAAATAATCAAACCAGGCTTTTGCTCCAAACTCGCTTCCTCTGTTATATGATATACCAAAATGCGGATTCCATGCCTGCAATTTATATACGGTTTGCACATCAAAATAAGGTGGAGAAAAGGAAAATGGAGGTAAATCATAATAATATACATTATTTACAAACTGTGCATTGGAATGTGATACCAGATGATTGATTTTAACATCATAGCCAAATCCTTTGATGACACCGCGTAAGCCAAAAATAGTACGTGTTTCGTCCAATTGGTTATTAAAATTTTGTGTAACTATCCAAGGATTTTCTTTCGACAATACATTTAAACTGTTATTTTTTATCTGGTTAGTCCATTCATTATACATTACCACGTAATCCTTGTAAATCTGTATCTGGTTATGAATTTCCGGCAATACGTAAAAAGTACGATTAGTTACAATTAAACTAGGTCCGCCCCAGATTTGCCAAATCTTAAATTTCACTTTGAAAAACGGTGTAGCTTGTATACTGAAATGATTTTGTTTATTTAGCAGTTTTCCAAGTATGGTAGTGTCTTTATAATTATCATTATAGGATACATTGTTGACACGTAACAATGCCCCTGCCCAGTAATTTTTCTTGAAGTTATAATCAGCCTGAGCTGTTACATCTACGGTTACTTCCTTGGGATTGTGATAGACATTCTTGTGAATCACAGATGCGATATCAGCATTTATTTTATAATTGAATGAACCGTCGTTAATATTTTTTATAAAAATATTCCCGCCAATCCTGTTATAGTTTGTTTTTAAAGAATCTTTGGAAAATATCTGGTCGGTAAATCCGTAAAATTTATAATTATCAACGCCAAAGTACAGCGAACCACCGATAGCAGCCATTTTTCTAATATAGCCTTCGGCAAAACCTTTTGCTTTAAAATTCAGGAAGTCTTTATACTTTGGTTTAATGGCATTACTGTAGAGCATATTAATTTCTGCTCCTGCTTTGTAATGCGTTTGAATCGGGTTGGTAATCGCTATTTCAGCCAAAGCCGCTGCCGGAAATCCGCCACCTATTTTAGCATAAAAAAACTGATTTTTCTCTGCTTTTTTCTGCCCCAAACGGATTGGTCTTATGTCTTCAGGCTGATAAGTAATTTTACCTTTTACATCGGTATAGCTATACGTTTGTGCATCGGGTTTGGCTTTGCCAATGTCAGGCAAAGATGTAGCAATAGGCACTTTATTCGCTCCGATTAATACAGGTTCATAGGATTTGATGACATTTACCTGATCCAGTTCGGGTAAGGTATCTACATTATTTTGTGCAAAAACAGAGGTTGAACTCAGTACAAAGCCTGCAAAAATAAACCGGGTGATCTTGTTGAATATTTTGAATGATTGCATGTTTTTATTTTTTATGTTGGGATTATTTTCCTTCGTCAAATTTCATTACCGGACTATTATCCTGCAATTTCAACTTGCTTCCGTCCATTTCTTTTGCCAAAATCAAATCTAATTTTTGTTGTGCCTCGGCTCGCACTTCATCTTGCGTTGTATAGTTATCCAACAAACTTTGCAAAGTGGCTTTAGCTTGTAATGTTTTATTATCACTCAAATAAATATCACTCAGTAAAATAAAGGTCTTAGCCAAATAGTATTCGTAAGACGGATATTTATCCAAATACTCATTACATTCTTTTTCACTTTGTTTTTTATTTCCTTTGTTGAAATAAATTTTAGCTATCGTATATTTTGATTCAGCTGCTTGCTCATTATTCGCATTTTTTACCACATAATTTAATTCGGTGATGGCCTTATCATCTTTATTATTCAGGTTATAATATGACATACCTTTGTAATAAGCCATTTCTGCTTTATAAAACTCGGGCAAAGCCGGCAAAGCACTTACTTTCGTAATATTATCCAGGCATTCCTGATATTTTTTCAGATAATAAGAAGTACGCATTAAACCGATGACAGATTCACGTTTGTTTTCGTCTAGTGTAGCCGCCGGCAAGAGCTTCGTATATAAGTCGTATGCACTTTGATAATTCTTCAAATCGAAATAATTGATATTGGCTGCACGGGCTAAAGAACGCTCCGTGAATCGATTTTGAGACTGGCGCAATACATACTCATAACCCGTAAGAGCTTTGGCAAATTCCTGTTTAGAGAAATAACATTCAGAGCGATAAAAATTTGCCTGCAAGGCAAAATAGCCATTTGGAAATTGCAATAAATAATTTTCAAAGCCTTGCAATGCCTTATCCATATCGCCTTTATAAAACTGTCCTTCCGCCGACAAATACAGCAGAGAATCTTGCTCGGAAGCCGTTACTTTTGAGTCGGGATATTTATTGGCAAAGGTGATATATCCATTCGGGTCGCCTTTGGCAATATATATTTCTTTGATAGCTAACATAGCCTCATTAGAAGCCGGAGTACGCGGATATTGCTGCACCACTTTTTGATACCAGCTTAAAGATTCATCATAATTATCCTGATTGAAATAAATTAAACCTAGTTTCAAATAGGCTTCTGGAACCTGATCCGAATTGGGTTTTGTTTGTATCAGTGATTTAAAAGTTGCAATGGCATCTGCATCTTTATCCAGCGCCATGTAGGTATTTCCGGTTTGCATCATCGCATCATCGTAAAATGCCGAGTTCGGAAAACGTGCTACCAAAGCTTTCATTCCCGCAATTTTATCCTGATAATTTCCGCCTAAACCATCAATAATTGATTTTTGGTATAAGGCATAATCAGCTCCCTGCATATTGGCTTTAATGATTTCATCGTAGTATTGCGATGCATATTTATACTGTTTTTGCATGTAATAACAATCTGCCAAACGAACGGCAGCATCCGGATAAACAGTTTGTTTCAATGTGCCATTATCATTTTTAAGTGCGTTTACTGCTTTTTGAAAATAAGGTGCCGCATTCGGATAATCTTTTTGTTTGTAAAAATTGTAGCCATACAAATAATTGCCGGTTCCGGCATTCACTGAAGTACTCAGTGTACTGGTAACGGAAGATGAAAGCGGTAAAAATTTATTTAACAGCATCATACTTTTATCATAATTATTTTGTTGGTAAGCCATATCTGCTTTCCAGTAATACGCCAATGCTTCCATCCCTTTATTTGGCGTATAAATCAGTGATTTATCAAAAAAGGTTTCTGCCTTGTCAAATTTAAAGTCATTATAACTTTCTATGGCACGGAAATAGGCCATTTTTTGGTAAGTTTCCTGCATCTTAGCCGACTTGTTAGGCAGGCTTTCTATAATACTCATCGCCTCTTCATAATTGCGCGTCATTAAAAATAAATCAGCTAAAAGCTCATTTGCCTCTTGCGTATATTTTGATTTAGGATAGCTTGTCAAAAAGTTTTTAAGTCCGACTAAAGCATCGTTGGTATAGCCCAATTCGTAAGATAATTTACAATATTGAAACCACGCTTCTTCCTGAATAGTTTTATCAAAATTTTGTCGGGCGGCTTGCAAAAATGCAGTGCGGGCTTCATCTTTTTTACCTGATTTTTCATAGCACTGAGCCAGTAAATACATGGCGTTTTGCCCTAAAGCTGATTCAGATACCGGTGATAATTGTTCTAAATTCTTAATCGCTTTATCACACTGATTGCGCTGTGCCTGCACATAGCCTAAAGTGTAATAATCTTCGGGAGTTACTTTAGCTGCATTTTGCGTGTATTGTTCCAAATAGTAAACAGCTTTATCATAATCCTGCAATTCAAATGCGGCATTACCGATTAAGTGAGCAATCTCGTTGGAGTAGTTTACATTTTCTTTCAATTTCGCTTCACCATAACTGATTACGGTTTTATAATCTTTATTGATGAATTTTATGGAGAGAATATAATAAGGTACGGCTTTGCCGTATTTTTTAGAGTCTTCGAGCAACTGAAAACTTTTGTAAGCGGCATTATAATCTTTCAGGTAATACGAACTTAAACCCGAATAGTAGTTGGCTTCTTCGTAGTAAGGATGTTTTTTATTGTTAGCAAACTGATTGAAATACATACGTGCCTGCTGAAATTTCTTAAGCGTGAAATACGTGAAAGCTCTTTTGTATTGAAATTGCTGTAAATCTTTGCCGGAGAGTGCGCGCTCATCCACTTTATCAAACCAGGCTAAGGCATCATTGTAATTACCCGAAGCGTAAGCCAGATCGCCGAGATGGAAATAAGCGCTGTTGGTTTTGGGATGTCCTTTAAAATTTTCGGCAAAAAACAACAAATCTTTTTCTGCGGCGGGATTTGACGTTTCTTTTTCACAAAGTGCTTTATAGAATACGGCATCAGCGAAAATCAAGTTGGACTTATCGAGTGTTTTGTTTTCGTATTTCTGTATGAAATCTTCGAGATAAGGCTGTGCCACGGCATATTTGCCTAAGTTAATCAGTTCTTCTGCCTCCTTATACGTTTTCAGGATATCGAGCTGACGGTAAGTAGTTTGAGCAATAAGGCTGAAAAATGCGGAAAATAGCAGAGCAAATGCGGTTATTTTTTTGAACATACTGCGGTTTTAAAAATAATATTAACGGAACAATGCAAATATTATTCCAAGATAAAAATGCAAAAAACAGTTAAAACGAAAAAACCGAGTTATCAGGGGGTGTGCATAAGTTTTAAACGACAGACAGGAGGCTGAAAAATAATCATTGATCATTTTAAACGCTTGTGCGGTTTGTATTATAATTTTTACCACACAGGGCATAGATTTTTTCTTAGATTAACAAGAATTATTAAACAAAAATGGAGTTAAGCTTAGAAAAATACAGGAATCGCCAAAGGCGATACTATGTTTTGCTTAACTATCTGTACAGATTTGCTACAACCAACTACTTATGAAAAAGAATACTTTGCTTCTATGTGGTTTAAACCATACAACTAGTTCAATTTATAATATTGCTACAGCTATTCTTACTTATGAAAATTAATCACATCCGCAAATCTTCCACTTTTACGCCGGGATATTTGGAAGTATCAAATTTAAAGATGGCATCTTCCAAATTGGCTTTGCCATTGAACGATGTAACGGTGTATATATAACGATTGCCGTTTTTATCAAAAATCTTCATACGCTTGATATATTTAGCGTTTTTATCAATCCAGATGCGCACCTTAAAAAATGGTTTATCTGATTTTTTAGGTTTTAAATCGACCACGGCACAATTTACTTTATCAATTGCCTCATCGGCATTCATCAGATAATCAAAATCATTTTGATAAATGGTGAACATGTTAGACGGCGTAATTTCATCTTTGTTGGGCTCATAATCATTGATTTGCAATTCATTGATGTCTTTCATGTAAGTCCACACACTTTTATTGTCACAAATCACAATTTGTTTCCCGATTTCCACTCGGTATTTTTCACCTTTCAGATATACTCTGCCATTTTCTGTAGTTGTTTTATTTTGCTGCCCATTCTCCGTCTGAAAAGTAAATTTGGCATCTATAGAAGAAAAACTTTTATATTTTTTACTTACCTCATCCAATAATACTTTAGCTTTCGGATCGCTGATATTTTTAGTATCCGGTTGCTTTTTCACAAATAGAAAGGAGAACAAACTCAAGATAGAGAACAGAAGATATTGCATTGTACGGTCAGGTTTTGTGTTGAATACCAGATAGTCATTTCAAAAAGTGAATAATTTTACTTTTCTGATTGAAATCTTGCACTCAAATTGTTATCAATTTTGCTAAGTTACTTAATTAAGCATACTCCTGCAAAATCCGTTCCAATTCTTCATCTGTTTTCACATAAACTTCACGAGCCTTGCTGCCCAGATTGGGACCTACTATGCCCACAGCTTCCAATTGATCTATCAGCCTGCCCGAGCGGGCATAACCGAGTGCTAACTTACGCTGTATCAACGAAGTAGAGCCAATCTGATTGCGTACAATAAGACGAGCTGCTTCTTCAAACAAATCGTCTTTATCGCCAAAATCAAATTGTTTTTCGCTACTTGCTTCTTTGGGATCCACATATTCAGGTAATTCGTAAGGTGTGGGGAAGCCTCGTTGATCACCGATAAATTTAGCAATCTTTTCCACTTCCGGTGTATCCACAAACGGGCATTGCAAACGGGTAATTTCACCACTTTGGGACAACAACATATCTCCTCTCCCAATGAGCTGGTCGGCTCCTCCGGCATCTAAAATGGTACGAGAGTCCACCTTTGCAGTTACTTTGAAGGCAATACGTCCGGGGAAGTTCGCTTTAATAGTACCGGTAATAATATTGACAGATGGTCTTTGTGTTGCAATAACTAAATGGATGCCTACCGCTCTGGCAAGCTGAGCCAAACGGGCAATGGGGCCTTCTATTTCTTTACCAGCCGTCATCATTAAATCCGCAAATTCATCCACCACTAAAACGATATATGGAAGAAAACGATGTCCATTGTGCGGATTGAGTTGTCGGTTTAAAAATTTCTGATTGTATTCTTTGATATGGCGCACATGAGCAGATTTGAGCAAATCATAACGCTTATCCATTTCAATGCAAAGTGCGTTCAGGGTATAAATTACTTTCTTCGTATCGGTAATAATGGCTTCCTCTTCGTCGGGCAATTGTGCTAAATAGTGGTTTTCTATTAGTTTATACAAGGTGAGCTCCACTTTTTTCGGGTCTACCAAAACAAATTTCAGTTCAGCTGGATGTTTTTTATACAAAAGAGAAACCAAAATGGCATTTAAGCCGACCGATTTACCTTGTCCGGTAGCACCGGCCATTAATAAATGCGGCATTTTAGCAAGATCAACGACAAAGTCTTCATTTGATATGGTTTTACCCAAGGCAACCGGCAAATCAAAATCACTGCGCTGGAATTTTTCTCCCGAAATAAGAGAGCGCATGGAGACAATACTTTTTTTCACGTTAGGTACTTCTATGCCTATCGTTCCTCTGCCGGGAATGGGAGCAATAATACGAATGCCAAGAGCTGCAAGACTTAGAGCGATGTCGTCTTCCAGATTTTTTATCTTGGAAATGCGAATACCTTTTTCGGGTACAATTTCATATAAAGTAACCGTTGGACCAACTGTTGCTTTTATCTTTTCAATGCCGATATTATAATGCGATAAAGTCTGAACAATTTGGTTTTTATGTTGTTCCAGTTCCTCTTTGTTGATTTCGATTTGCCCACTGCCATGTTCTTCCATTAAGTTGATGGGCGGAAGTGTATAGCCTGATAATTCTAATTTAGGATCATATTCAACATCAAGACCAAAATGCTGCATTTCATTTTTAGAAGAATCATTTTCCGTTTCCTGTACTTGTTCTTTCGTATCAGTTTCCAATAATGATTGCGTATCTATAGAGCCAAATGCCTGTAATTCTTCAATTTCAAAATCTATTTCTTCTTTCACTTTTTTGCGAGATGATTTTTTCTCTTCCACTGGAACTGAAGGCAGTTCTACGATAGCATCATTTTCCGATTGCAATTCTATTCCTTTTTCAGTTTCACTTATATCAACACTGTCCTCTTTTTCAATCAACTCCATTTCCAGCAAATCCGGATTAATCTGATGAGTGTTTTCATTGAGAATTTCAAATGTTTTATCTTCAAAGTGCGGTGTTACGTCTTCTTTTGTTTCAGGTAATATGCTTTCCATTTCATACCCGGCTTCTTTATTCAATTCTTCTTCTTCATCTGCATAAAACTCATCTTGTGCAATCAGTTGTTGTTTCTCCTTTTTCTTCTTTTCCTTTTCTCCTTTTAATGCTGCTCTTTTAAGCTCCCACTGTTGTTTCCACTTTTTCAGCATCATGAAAGTATCTTTGATATTAAAGCCTAAAAAGGTGAATCCTAAGATAGCTAACAAAATACCTAAGCCTACACGACCTATAAATGTAGACAGCCAATCATATAAGAGCGTGCCCATACCTCCACCAAAGGGAAATGCAAAATTTGGAAAGAGAAAGGCAGCTGTTGTTGCAATAAATACAATCCAGATGCATGAAGTAAGTACTATTTTATTTATCCGGAAAACCTTTTCTTTAAATGTTACATTTACTCCCCAGCAAAACAAAATATAGGGTATGAAAAAAGAAGCAACACCAAAGAGTACATAAAAAAAAGTATGTGCTAAAAAGGCACCCATTCTGCCCATCGTATTCTCTACCAATGCATCTTTGCTGAAAATAATTTTCCATGAAAAGCTTAATACTTTATCCTGATCGGCTTTCCATGTGAACAAATAGGACACAAACGCTACAAAGAGGAAAATACTTAAAAACAATAAAAACAATCCGGCAGCAGTTTTAAGCGAATCTGCTGTTATCAAAGGTACCGGAGCTTCTTCCTGCACAGGTTGTTCTACCGCAACTTTCCTTTGACGTTTAACTTTTTCTTTTACAACTTCTTCGGACATATTACAAATATAAAAGGATAGTTGCCTGTAGCAAGCCTGAATAATAAACATGTGTGGGCAAGTAATTTATCGTGTTTATCTGTAATTAAAATAGTTTCACATTTATATTGAGCAGTACGCATTAACAGATGACTAAGAAAGAAAAAATAGCTTTTATTGAAGATACGCTTAATGCGTTGTATCCCAATCCGCCCATACCCTTAGATCATAAAGATGCCTATACCCTGTTAATTGCAGTATTACTATCTGCACAATGTACAGATGTAAGAGTAAATCAGGTAACTCCTGCCTTGTTTAAGCTTGCTGATAACCCGAAAGCTATGGAAAAAATTCCGGTAGAAACTATCAAAGAAATCATACGCCCCTGTGGATTATCTCCCAGAAAATCTCAGGCTATTTCTGACCTGTCAAAAATAATTATGCATCAACACCATGGTAAAGTTCCCGAAAGTTTTGAAGACTTAGAAGCACTTCCGGGAGTAGGTCATAAGACGGCAAGCGTAGTGATGAGCCAGGCTTTTGGCCATGCGGCATTTCCGGTAGATACCCATATTCACCGATTGGCTAAGCGCTGGGGTTTAAGCAATGGAAAGAGTGTAGAACAGACAGAAAAAGACTTAAAACGACTATTTGCAAAAGAAAAATGGAATACATTACATCTGCAAATAATATATTACGGTCGGGAAATGTGTACGGCACGCGGGCATGATGAAAAAAAATGCATTATTTGTTCAAAACTTCAAGCTAAAAACCGTGCAGTTAAATAATTTTTAATAACTTTAGCGTTTATTACAAGATAAAAAGTAATTTTTATGAAGCATACTATTATCCTGATTTCCATTTGTTTGTTTACATTTTCTGCTTTTGCAGGAGATGGACAAGGTTCTCGTTTTAATCGTTCAAGAGACCGGGACAGAGAAGGAAGCGGGCATCAAATAGGAATCAGTGCAGGACCGATGTGGCCATTGACTGATTTAGGCGGAGCAAAAAAAATTGGAGCTCCATTCATTCGAGATATTGATTTTCCATCTACTCGTTTTGCAGTTACAGCATTTTACCGATACAATATCAACAGATGGGTATCTGTAAGAGCAAACCTGATGTATGGCATGCTAAAAGCTGATGATGCTGATACTGATGGTAATCCTCCGGGTTCTCCCGGTGGTGTAACAGACAGCTGGTACAGACGTCGCAGAAACTTAAACTTTACCACGCATATTGTAGAGTTTCAGGCAATGGCAGAATTGAACCTTAAAAAATACTTACCGGATGTAGCCGGAAAAGGAGAAAAAGAAAGATGGGCACCTTA
>CAZPBT010000017.1:0-22606 GCA_964584555.1 uncultured Chitinophagales bacterium | reverse complement strand
CGAACCCTCGGTACAGTTTCCCGTACGTCAGTTTAGCAAACTGGTGGTTTAAGCCTCTCACCCATCTCACCTTCCATTTATTCCTAAGAACTTGGGACGGCAAAGATAGGATTTTTAAAGAACTATGCAAAGATAAATGAAAAAAACTAAAGAAGATTTGTTTTAATAAATTGATAACAACTTACAAACTCAACTCGATGCGTTTTTTTAGTTCTTCTACGGCATCTCTGAATTCTTCATCCGTATCTATCAGGTTGCGCACGGCCTGACAAGAGTGAATAACCGTACTGTGGTCTCTGCCTCCAAATTGCAAACCTATTGCTTTTAATGATGATTTCGTATATTCTTTTGCAAAAAACATGGATAGCTGGCGGGCTTGTACAAACTGACGTTTGCGGGTTGGCTCTTTCAGTTTTTCTACCGGCACTTCAAAGAAATCGCATACCGTTTTTTGTATCATATCTAAAGAAATTTCTTTAGTAGCATGTTTCACAAAATTGATAACGGTCTTCTTCGCCAAATCTAAATTGATATCCTGATTGTTTATTGTTGCTTGTGCTAATAAAGAAGTTAAGACACCTTCTAATTCCCGCACGTTTGATTTGATATTGGTTGCGATAAAACGGGTTACTTCTTCCGTCAGTTCTATGCCATCTGCATACATTTTCTTTTGCAAAATAGCCACGCGGGTATCATAGTCTGGTATTTGCAAATCAGTAGTCAATCCCCATTTAAAACGCGACAATAATCGTTCTTCCATGTTTTCCAAATCTTTAGGCGCACGATCCGAAGTCAAAATCAGTTGTTTTCCGGTTTGGTGCAAATGATTGAAAATATGAAAAAAGATATCTTGTGTTTTTTGCTTATTGGCAAAAAATTGAATATCGTCAATTATCAGTACATCTATCTGTTGATAGAAATGAATAAAATCGTTGGTAGAATTTTCTTTTAAAGCAGTTATAAACTGTTGTGTGAATTTTTCTGAACTCACATATAAAACCGTTTTAGAATTGTTGTTTATTTTAATGAAGTTACCAATGGCTTGCGCCAGATGCGTTTTACCCAAACCTACACCACCATAAATCACCAAAGGATTAAAGGCAGTACCTCCCGGAGTTTTTGCAACTGCCATACCTGCGCTACGGGCAAATTTATTACAGTCGCCTTCAATAAAAGACGTGAACGTATAATTCGGGTTTAATTGAGAATCTACATGAATTTTTTTCAAGCCCGGAATAACGAACGGATTGCGCACCATAGGACTGGAAAATATTGCCGGCATGGAAATTTCGTTTGCACCTACCACGCCTTCTTTAAAATTAGGAACATCCATCGTTTTTTGCTCAGCTTTTCCATTAGATGCATCAACTAATATTCGGTATTCTAGTTTGGCATCAGCACCAAGCTCGCGTTTGATAGTTTTGCGTAATAAAGTTACATAGTGTTCTTCGAGCCACTCATAAAAAAATTGAGAGGGTACTTGAATCGTCAAAATATTATTGTCAAGTTTTACAGGTTTAATAGGATCGAACCAGGTTTTGTAGCTTTGAATGTTAATGTTGTCTTTGATAATATTGAGGCAATTTTCCCACACAAGTTCATGCTTGTTTTTCATACGCACTTTTATAGTTTTATTTATTAATAATTTTCAACAACCGGACAACTAAGATGATAAAAAATTCTTGATAAAAAAAATCATTTGACACTTGATTTTTTAATTTCGACAACAGTATGAGTATTCGCTATTTTTTTTCTCAATTTTTTTTCAAAAAGATAATTAAGTTGACCTAATTGCACACCTGCCCAGCCCACTTGATTAATGATTACATCTTCATTTTTTTTATTTTTTACAACTACAGGTTCCGGCAAAAAAGTATGCGTATGACCGCCTATTATCAAGTCGATATTGCTTGTAGATGCCCCGAGTACAAGGTCAGAGACCTTACTGTCTTCATATTTGTATCCCAAATGAGAAAGGCATATTATTAAATTGCATTTATGATCGTACTTAAGGATAGCTGCTTCTTTTTGTACTGCTTCTATCGGATTGTTATAAACCGTATTGCCGAATAATTGTGCAGGCACTAAGCCGTCAAGTTCTACTCCTACTCCTGTAATTCCAATTTTTAATTTGCCTTTCTGTAATACGACATGTTTGTTAATTTTTCCGGCTAATGGCGTATTGCTGAAGTCGTAATTGCAATTGACAAATGGAAATTTTGCATGTGAAATTTGCAAAGCGAGATTATCCAGTCCGCCGTCAAAATCATGATTGCCAATCGTGGCGCAATCGTAACCCATTTTATTCATCGCTTCTATTTCTATGCTGCCATGAAAAAAATTAAAATAAGGCGTGCCCTGAAATATATCTCCGGCATCTAACAGCAAGGTATGTTTGTGTTTATCCCGTATGGCATCAATGATACTTTTGCGCGGTGCAATGCCCCCCATACCCGGATATTTTTTGTCATCATCAGAAAATGGTTCGATGTGGCTGTGTACATCATTGGTATGCAGTATCACTAATTCGTCAAATGCTTGTGGTGATGCAAATATGTTGGGCTGCATGTATGTACTCATTGCAGTAAGCGTACCTGCTTTTATGAAATTTCTTCTATTCCACATTTTTTATACGGTTTTCAAGTTGAGCATTTATTTTTTTCCCCAGTTGTGTTTGCTGTTTCCAGTAATCTATAATTGCATCTCGAAAAAGCACGCCTGTTGCTATTTGCGGTACAGCTTTCAGCAAAGCCATACCGTCGCCTCCATTAGCCACATAATCTATCGTAGCCATTGTATACGTTTTTGATAAATCAAGAGCCTGATGTTGTATTTGAATATGTTGTGCTTTTTTGTTTTTTATTTCAAAAGTAATACCGGAAACGGGCCAACCTCCTTTTAATGCCAACGAATCACAAATTGCCTGCACTTGCATACCGCTTACTTTTTGCGCAACCAAATAATTATCAAACGGCGAAATAAGATAGGCATCATTAATCATCAGATTTCCCTTAGATAAAGAGCTGACACGTATGCCGCCATAGTTCATCACACCAAAATCAACGGGTAGTTTTACATATTGTTTTGTTTCGGCTAATAAAATATCTGCCATTAAATTTCCTAAGGAGCTTTCAGGTTGTTTTTTATATAAATCCGTTTCGAGTTCAGCAATTTTTATTTGCATCATTTTGTCTAAAGAATCTTTATAGGGTTTATAAAAAGCAATCAATGCCGTATCTGCCGTAGAAGATTTTTCAATTTTTATCAAATCAGCATTGGCTTTAACCGGAAATAAAGATTTGCAAGAAGAAAGGAGTAAAGTAACATATAATGAAAGCAGTAAAAAAAATCGGGATTTCATACAAAATGCAATTAGACATTAAATATAAAAAAGCAAAAATGAAAAAGAGCAGATAAGTAAAAATTATTTACTGACCATATTGGATATACGAATAAAGATAAGTGCAGATGAAGCAACTATTTTTTTCTTGTAATGATTTTACTCAGCTTTCCGTTAAATACTCTGTTGAAAGATGAAAAAATACTCAGGTAAGATGAGAAATTACTTGAGTCGGATAGAAATTATCATATTTTATTCTGATGTATCGGCATTATAATTAGAAATAGCTATGGTAGATTTGGAAAATTAAATTTTGTGTATTACATTTAATTTGGAAATTAATGATAGTTTGTACAATACATTACGACCATCACAAGTTTTCAACTGAAGCATTGTAAACTCGAACTGGCTAACGTATTATGACTAGATTTTTAATTCTTACGATACTACTAGTAATCTCTGTTTTTGCATTTGGACAAAAGCATAAATTACCGCCAAAAGATTCTTATTATGTAATCTCAAAGCAAGATTGTTCCTATCCAAGACAGACTGGGAAACTTGAAGTGATAAGAAATGATTCAATGAAGATGACGACTTATAGAACAGATTCAACTGAAATGATAATGTATGCTGACAACTTTGTTGGCTTCCTTGTTGGTTGGGATAGCATCAATTCTGCTAAGGAAGTTTATTATCAACTCGACAGCGTTGTTACATTATTATTTAAAAACGGTCTTTTGACATCTGACCTTCTTGGCAAAGCTATAAATGTTGAAGAAAAAGCAATTGACTACAACGGAGATACTCTTGACTGGACAAGGCATATTCAAATTCAGACTGTAAAACTCTTAAATATTGAGAAGAAAGAACTACCTAAAAAATATAAAGACAAGAAAGGAACAGTGTTATTTGAAATCTGGGCAACCTTTGACATTTATGAAAGTGGCTGGGGTTCATTTCCAATGTTTGACCTCTATTTAAAATCGGGCATTGAATTAACTGACTCAAACCTTAAAGAATATTTAAGTAACGCAACAATTAAATGTTTACGATATACAGGAATACAAATATGATTCAGATCTGAGGACGAGGAGAGCAGAGTATCCATTTTCGTCATTATAGATTTTAGTCAGTGAAACACCGACCGATAAGCTAATTATGGATAAAATTGTGGGCGATGTTGAGCAAATGAAAAAGAAGAATCAGCTAAACTTTATTGCATACGAAAAATGTTTACAATATAAATTACGAAAACCAGAAAATAAGGAAATTTACCGAATGTGCATACACATTTTGTATTTATTTTTTGATAATGCAATGATTATCAATGTTTTTTAAATTATATAATAAAGTAAAATGTTGTATTGTCGAATAAAAATTGCGTATATTTGGGAGTTGTAGGCAATTTTAATAGACAATATAATGAAATTCAAAAGTATAAAAATATTATCAATTATTATTTTATTATTCATATCAAGAAATTTATTAGCAAGTAATGACACACTAATTATTAAGAAGCTAATATCAGACAGAAGTTTAGTCGAAGAAAGAATTATCGAATTTCTTAAAACAAAGAAAACAGATAGTTGTCTGAATTATTTTTCAATGAATGTAATTAATAAATATGGTAATAAAAAATTAAAATACGAATTAGAAAAAATATCAACTTATTTCGATTTATATTCATATTAATATAGGAATTCTAAAGATATTGGAAAAACAAATAATAATATTGGAGCATTTGGTCATGATAACAATAGTAAGTATGAAATTGAGTCAAAATATACATTTTATGATAAGGAAAATAATTTTAAATTCTATTTCAAATTTTATTTTAATGAGATTGATTCAATTAGAGTAATAACATTTTTTGATTCAAATACTTTTTCACCAATGAAAACTTTATTATCTGAAACTAAGAAAAATACTAAAAAGAGAAAAAGATAAAAACTGCCTACAACAAAAAATTGGCAATAGTTGTGGTAGATTTGGTAATTCAATTTATGTGTATTATATTTATTTTGCAAATTAGTTCGGGTTGTTGCTAAATACGCACAACCAGTGCCAATTTTTAAACTGTTATGCATCACTTTATCCCATAAACCTATGGAAATTACTAAAAGAAAGAAATATTTAGAAAAACAAAAGTTAAATGAATTCTTTATTAAATTAGAATCTGAAAAAAATCCAAAAAAAAATAAATGCTTACTTAACAATAATTGGATTGTTTCAAGAATATCTTACAAAAAAACAGTTAGAAATAATTTATAGCTTTGAGAATTCTAATAGTTTGTTAATCAGAGATGGTTTAGTTTCAGCTATAATGTGCATTCAAACCAACAAAGCTATTAACATAACTATTAGACTAATGAACGATAGATTTGAAAAAATTAGATATTGGTCAACTTTTAATTTGGTGAATCATATAAAAAAAGACAATAAGAATATTAGAATTGCATTGTGAAATAGAATCAATGACAAATCAAGTAAAATCAAAAAACTAGCAATTTTAGGCTTAGCAAAAAGGAAAGAATATAAAGTAAAAGAAATATTGCGTAAAGAATTTATTGATAATCCAGATATTTTTTTACTATCCGCAATTCATGATTTTAATGATATTGAATTGTTGGAGCTTTCTAAAGAAAATATTAAAAGAATAAGTGATAATTTAGAATGGGAAACTAATATAATAAAACATACAAATAAACTAATTAAGAAAATAAAAAACGAACGCCTAACATAAAATTGGCAAAGTTGTGGTAGATTTGGTAATTTAAATTCTATGTATTATATTTATTTTGCAAATTAGTGATAGTTTGTGCTAAACATGCACAACCAGCGCCAATTTTCAAACAGTTAGCACAAATTTTATGAACGACACACTTGACAATATTATAGTGACTGACAGACAAACTTTCGTTAAGTTTCTTGAATTACTAAGTAAGGACTTATTAGATAATCCTGAAAGTTGGGAGAACAAGACTCTACCGGACTTTTTGGAAGCA
Organism: uncultured Chitinophagales bacterium; assembly: GCA_964584555.1. Classification (GTDB taxonomy): domain Bacteria; phylum Bacteroidota; class Bacteroidia; order Chitinophagales; family JADIYW01; genus JADJSS01. Next base: position 16,261 of record CAZPBT010000017.1, on the reverse strand, counting down.
TTGAGTGCTTATACAAAGGACATACAAGGTTATTACGATAATACAAACCAAGATAAAATTGCTGACAGACCAGATTGGGCAATATTTGCAGATATTTTTTCAGGTGCCAAAATTTACGAATAACCGAAATGAAACAAAACTTCGAATTTTTCAAGACAACAATGCCAGATAGTAGAAAAGCAGACTTTTATCTAGGTTGTCTTGACGGTTCGGTATTTCTTGATTTCAATTATACAGCTGACAAACGTATTGATTTATGCAGAATTTCCTTTGACGGTTATGGTTGCTGTAATATTGACCACAATGCTAAATGTATAGACGAGCAATTATCAAAGGAATTCATTGACCAAATTGAGAAAGAAAACTTAGAACAAGAGAAAATTACAAAAATCGTCTTAGAATTAATACGACTGAATAAAGACAGCATTTGGACTGACGCACTTGAAGAATATAAGTTGATTGGTAACGAATAAAAAAAACGGGATCTAACAGTAATATCCCATTTCACTACTTCACTTTATACCATTTATTTTCCAGATTTATTTTATCATATTCACCATAACAAAACGGTATAGTTTTCACTTTCTCCTTTATACTTATCCCTTACATACTGTTACCAGCTTTTGACTAACAAAATCAAGCTTTCTTTTTTATATTTGTGTCCGAATAAATCACATTGAAAAAAATCGCATCTGTTTGTATTCTTGTTATGTGTTGCCTTTGGCTGCCTGCGCAAACTATGATCGATTCGGATTCCTCTGTTACTCTCGCCTCCGGTTTCAAGTTCGATTCGCTTACTATTGACAGCCTCATAAAAACTAATGCTTATGATACATTAAGTTCCTCAGCTAAAGAATTTAAGCGAACAAAAAAACAAGTACAGCAGTTGTCAGATTCAGCGCAGCAAAAGAAAGCAATAACCAATAAATTTGGCAAGGAAAAAATTACAGCTAAAACACAAAAAACAGCCAAAAAAGCTGCTCTGTATGGTTTAGCCTGCCCGGGCTTAGGACAAATTTATATGCGCAAATACTGGAAACTGCCCATCGTTTACGGGCTTTTAGGCGGCGGTTTGTATTTTGTCGTTTCACAGGGCAAACAACTTAAGATGTTTAACGGCTATTTACGTGATACGCTCAACAATCGTCCTATTCCGGAACCTTACAACCAGCTTGGCCCTACCGAGTTGCAAACTTACCGCGATTATTACCGCAAAAACACGCAACTCGCCTCATTTGCCACATTATTTATCTGGGGATTGGCTATCCTCGATGCCGCTGTAGATGCGCACATGAGCAAGTTTGATATTTCTGATAATCTCTCCCTGCAAATTGCACCTAAAATTAACACGGTAGGCAATCAATATTATACGGGATTAAGTTTAAATTTGACACTTAAATAACGTAATTCATCAACGAGTTGCTCTAAAATTATATAAGATGAAAATTGCATTAATCGGTTATGGCAAAATGGGACAAACCATACATGCATTAGCGAAAGAAAAAAATGAAAAAGCCGGCAACAACTTTTATGATGTATCCTTAATTGTGGATATTGACAACAGACCTACTATTACACTGGATGAATTGCGTGCGGTAGATGTTGCAATAGAATTTACCTCACCGCACACCGCAGTAGAAAATATAAAATGGTGTTTTGAAGCTGGCATTCCCATAGTGGTCGGCTCAACAGGATGGACTAGTCAGTTGCCTGAAATAAAAGCACTGGCAGAACAAACTCATCAATCTTTTTTATTTGCTCCAAATTTCAGTATCGGAGTTAATATCTTTTTTGAAGTCAACCGCTATCTGGCTGAAATCATGAATAAGCAAACTGACTATGATGTTATTTTGGAAGAAATACATCATACCGAAAAGAAAGATGCTCCGAGCGGCACGGCTTTGCATGCCGCTTTAGATATTTTGAAAAGAATAGAACGCAAAAAAGAATGGGAAAATAATGCATCTGACAACGAGGCTATTTTAAGTATTATTTCTAAAAGAGAGCCGGACGTTCCGGGTACACACAGCATTACTTATGAAAATGAAATAGACAAAATAGAATTAATACACACTGCCCATTCCCGCAAAGGTTTTGCCGGTGGGGCACTTGCCGCTGCACAATGGCTGATTGGCAGAAAAGGTGCGTACAGCATGGAAGACGTGTTGGGCTTTTCCAAATAACCATTTAACATTTCTTCACCATGATATTGTAAGATATGCTTACCTTTAATCACTTATTCAAATAAAAATATATGCTCAGTTTAGTTTACTTTTATTTACTGTTTTACGTATTGCATTTCCCATTATTTAACTGGTATAAAAAAGCCGGCAAAAACCCGATGCATGTGTTTATTCCATTGGCACAGGATTTTACACTCATGGAGATAATCGGTAGACCTAAAAAACAAGCTTATTGGGGTTTAGTACCCTATATCAATATGTTGTTTGGATTAACCTGGGTGCCGGATATTTGTAATTCTTTTGGTAAAAGAAATTTCATTCACCATTTCTTTGCTATTATGTTCAGTCCGCTTTATTTTTTGATTATCGGATTTTTACCCGACTTAAAATATGAAGGTCCCAGCCATACTCCCGATGGTGAACCTAAAAAGAAAAGAAGTATGGGACGTGAATGGGCTGATGCACTTTTATTTGCTTTTGTAGCAGCAACTATCATTCGTTTTTTCGTTATCGAAGCGTATAAAATTCCAACCACATCATTAGAAGGTTCTTTGCTGGAAGGCGATTTTTTATTTGTAAGCAAGCTTAACTATGGCGCACGCGTTCCCATGACACCTATTGCATTTCCATTGGCTCACCACACGATGCCTCTCGGCTTGGGCAAGGCATATTCCAAGCTGGTAGAACTCCCCTATTTCAGATTACCCGGTTTGCAGGACATAAAAAATAATGACATCGTGGTGTTTAATTATCCCGGCGATGCTTATGAAAATCCCGAAAGACCAGTTGATAAGCGCGAAAACTATGTAAAACGCTGTGTAGGTATTCCGGGTGATGATATTTTGATCAAAGACAGAGAATTATATGTCAACGGCAAGCATGTTCCTCATTTTTCCAAAATGCAGTTTGCCTATGATATTTACACTAACAAACCCTTCACAATAGAGTCGCTTGCAGATTTAAAAATCGACTGGTATAAAGATATCTTACTGGGAAGGTATATGGATGGATTGGGACAGCCTGTTAGACCATTGGATGAATTAAAACAGCAATTCATGACAGACATGGTAAACAATCCGCATTTTATAATCTTGTTAAATGATGAACAATTAGCGGCTATAAAAAAACTGCCGAATGTAGATTCTATAAGACCGATTAATACAGCTGATGATGTATATCAGTATCACGATACTACGCTTTCTGTTTTATTTCCAAACGACACGATGGATATGCAACGCGGCGGTTTTGCCCGTTATAAATGGGATTTAGACAATTACGGACCCATTCATATTCCTAAAAAAGGCGAAGTGGTTACACTGAGCAGTGACAATATTTATTTTTATTACAACATTATTACCACACATGAAGGCAATACGCTGAAGATGGAAAACGGAAAATTTATCATCAACGGAAAACCGGAAACTACTTATACGGTAAAACAAAATTATTACTGGATGATGGGTGATAACCGGGATAATTCTGCCGATTCTCGTTTCTGGGGATATGTACCCGAAAATCATATCGTGGGGAAACCTTTGTTTGTCTGGTTTTCAAAAAATAACTTTTCACCGTTCTTTGAGAGCATCCGCTGGAATCGGATCATGCGAAGTGTAAAAAGCCTGGTGAAGTAAGCCTGTATTTTTTAGTTTATGTAAGGTTCTATTCTAAAAATAATGCTCGTTGCTCTTTGGAAGGAAGCATACAAGTTTCTTTTTTACCAAACCATTTGTATCGGTTTTTAGCAATCATATCATAGAAAAAATCTCTTATAAAACGAGGCACGAGAAAGCAAATTTTTAACAAATTCCATCCTACTCCAAAGTAATCGGCAATGTGTAATGCTGCCGAAGACTTTGCATAATATTTTCCGTTTTCTATCAAGATTACACTATCCAAATCATCCGGAATTGCATATTGCTTTTTCAATTGCATACCTGATGCAGACTGCAAGCTACCGAAGCGCAGTTGATGTGCTTTATCTCTTTTGATTATAAACTGAACACTTGAATTGCAAAAATTGCAAACTCCGTCAAATAAAACGATTGGGTGTTCTGTAATCATGATGGCTGGCGATTATACTTATTACTAAAAATCAGGTTATAAATGGGCATACTGATTCGGGATTTAATAAGAAAAAAGAAGAGTACGCAGAGCAAAGTACTAAAAAAAATAACGGAGTAACAAAACGATTGGATGAATGCACCATCAGCCAATCCTGCCTGAGCGGGCAATGTAGCAATTACAGCAGCACCCAAGCCTTTTGGAATCATAATGGAAATTGCGGCATTATCGACTACAGGATTTTTCTTGTCTGCAATAATTCTGATAAGCAGTATTCGGGCTAAATACAAGACTGCTGTTGCCACCCCTCCCATCAAAAACCAATCTAGTCTTTCTACTTTTATATTCATACCAATCCAAATGAAGAAAAATGTTCTGAATAAAAAAACGAGTTCATTTAAAAAATCTATCTCCGATTTACTAAGTACAGCAGACTGCATTTGATTATTCGATTTTAAAAAATTCAGTTTAATGCTTTTAGCATTGCCTAATATGATACCAAACGTCAAAACAGTCAATGGACCACTATAATTAAGATACTCGCATACACCATATAAAATAAACAAAAAGGCCAGTGTAGAAAATTTTGTAGACTTCATGGAAGGTATCTTGTTCAAAATAAACAACCATAAAATTCCGCCTGCTATACCAATAAAAAGAGCCAGTATCAACGATGCAAAAAAACCGGAAATCACTATTTCAGGTCTTATTTCTCCGGTAGTCATCAGCTTGAGTATAGATATGGGAATGGCTAAAGTAAATAAATCGGTTTGTGCAGACTCCATAATGAGTGTTGCCGAAGTTTTAGGCAGGATGTTTATTTTCTTTACCAACCCTGCCACTACAACAGAAGATGTTCCGCCCATGGTAGCTCCAATATAAAGACATGTGAGCCAATCGCTGTTAAATACTAATTTTACGAATACTGTTAAAACTAACCATGTAACGAAAAAGCCCAGGATGGTAATACCTGAAGAAGATTTCAAAGAAGATTTTACTTCGTCCAGTTTTAAGTCTATTCCACTTTCAAATAAAATTAAAACAAGAACCAAATTGCTGAATAATGCACCGAATTTTCCAAATGAATCCGGACTGACCAGCTGACCGACAGGACCAATTATAAAACCTAACAACATTAATCCTAATACATCTGGAATACTTTTTCTGTCGAATACACCTCGCAGGTAATGTCCGATAAAAATAATCAAACCTATCGCTATGATAATAATCGATATGCGCATCCTAGCCGTATTCTACCATGAAAATAATAAAAAATCAGGCAATATTACTTAATAAAATTTCAGATAAGCAGTAACGAAAATGAGAAATTGCCATTAATGCAAAATTTGAATCTTGTAGGTAGCTGATGCTTTTGATATCTCTTCGGTTAATCTGACATAGTAACTGCCTGATGGCAAAGCAGACATATCCAGTCGCACATTTTCTGAAGACACATTAACAGTACTCATTAATGCACCATTAATGGCATAGATTTCAATACGCCCCGGCTCTTGCAACTTAGACAAAGTAAGAAAATCTGAAACGGGATTTGGATAAATTTTAATATCCTGCAAAGTAGAAGCATGCTGAATAACCGGGGTTAAATAATCGGGCAGTTGTTTTCCCATTACCGGATTGATAATTACAGAACCGGATATCACAGACTCCCGCCATTTCTCATTTATATCTGTATAAAAGGTCTTTGTAGAGCTGTTTGTGTTTCTGTCAAAACCCAATGACAAGGTTTCTTTATCGACGACCATAATACCGACTACAAATGAGTCGGATAAAACAAGTGGAAATGTAGCCCCGTTTTTTACAAAATCAGGTTTTATCGCTGCATATAAAAAATTATTAAGGGTATCAACACCAAATTCTTTATTCAAGTTTGCCAGCCTTAACAAGGGCTGTTCGTATATCAAATCCGACGGGTTGTAATAATCATTACGGGTAAGTTTTTTCCATACACAGATACTGAATAAACCCAGGTTATTATTCACTCGGGTAGGAAATGCTTGTAGTTTAATAGCCTGTAAAGTATCTGGATGACTCAGTTTATATTTCACTCCGATATAGGCATTATTAAGATCTATCCAATATCCTCGCTCAGGTGTTGCATCATCATATGAAAAATAATTGCTGAAAACCTGATTATAAGTCACTTGATTATTGGCTAAAACTGCTGCCGGAGCGCCGGCTTCTGCCGAACATTCAAAATTATAATTTACAGAAACAACTACTGTATCATAAGACAAACCCGATGGAATAGCGAATTTCTGATATTTTATTTCATTTTCCGTATCAGGCAAAAAGTCGCGGGACGGACCATCATAGTTTGCTATTACAGCACCATCATTAACCACTGTTGCCGTAAAGTGATCTTTAATATCTGTTGTCGGGTTGATAAAACTGTTTTTAACATAAACAGCAACCGTATCTTTTAAAAATGTAGAATCGAAATGTGAATAGGGCATAGAATAATATGGCTTCAATAAGCTGGAAGGAGCAAATTCGTATGCCATTTCTCTTATATTTTTATCTACAGAAGTATCTCTGTTTTTATCCAAGCGCACATAATCCAAATGCCAGGCATCATTTGCTCCGGTAAGACTACCGACAGATAAAAAGCGCATTTGAAAATTACTGTGTAAATATGCAGAATCAACTTTTATAAAAACTTGTCGTGGCGTATGAATGCCATCCGGAGTAACTGTCCATTGATCTGTCCAATTGCCACTTCCGTCCAAAAATTGAACTAAAAAATTATCCTGCAATGATTCAGGTTCTTCGCCATACGACCCATTAGCATAAAAAAAACTCAGAAATACCAGACTATCTCGGGTTAATCCACTTAAGTCTATTGAATTAGAAGTTAAAATATCTGCAATTCCTCGAGCATCCGGTGTTAAACTATATGGATTGCCAACAGAATCTGTTCCGTCAAAAGTGGCAACACCCAAGGTTACGGTATGCTGAGGATAATGTTTATTGACATATACGTTATTGTCTTGCCAAAAAAGAGGATTCGGGTGAACGTCCAGTTGATTGAAATCGTCAAAAAATGGCAGTGCCAAAGCAGAAATACGATAGGCATGTTTTTGTTTCAAAAAATCTGCATTTGTGTGCTTATTTAGATTCGGATTTGTGTGCAGTGCTCCAATTTTTTCAAATTGAGCCAAGCCGATATGAGTAAAAAAGCAGAGTATTATGAGTGTCAGGTAAAATTTCATGCTATTATTAAGTTGTAAAAAAACGTCTTTTGGTTGTTTTATTTTTCTTGTCTGATATAAAGAGTTACGGAGTTATTATCCCCTAATTTGCCGGGTACACCATATTTCGGGTCTTGATCGAAAACATACGCACTTGATGTATCTGTAATTTTTCCTTCAGCAATAATTTTTCCCAGATTAAGCTGAACTGCTTTTAGCACTTCTTTTGCTTCAATTACAGTTAAATCTGTAAGTGGTGGTACTTCTGTCATTTGGTTGCCAAAGCCATCGCCCAAAACCAAATCTATTGCTGTACCCTTTGGTATTACCTCCCCTGCTTTTACATCTCTGCCTTTTATTTGCATATTTTGGACAGCATCCAGTGCCATATCAGGCACATACATATACTGTCCCACTTTCAAGCCCCAGCTAGTCAGAATAATTTCAGCTTGTCTTTTGGATACGTCTATTAAATTTGGAATTTTTACACTGGGTGGAATGCTTGTATTTACCGTTAAATAAATTTTTCTGCCTGTTTTTACTTTATTTCCCAGACGCGGTTGTTGGTCTACTATGGCCAAAGGTGGTAAATTTTCGGTATAGGATGAATCTACTACGATATAATCCAAATCACTCTTTGACAATATTTTTTTAGCATCATAAAACGATTTTCCTTTAACATTGGGGACTTCTTGCTCTTGTCCATGTTTGGTATAAGCGTTCAAAGAAAATATAATAAGAAAGAGAAGAGCTATGCTAATTCCCATAGAAGATAAAATCGCGCCGATTAATTTTGCCATACAGTAGTGCTTCGAGGTTCAAATATATTTAATTTCGGGTAAAACAGTGATTAAAATCTATTAAAAAAGGCTAAAACAGACAGAAAAAAATTAAGCCGCGTGTATAACTACAGGCGGCTTAGTGTAAACAACAAAAATTTAATGAGAATTATTTCGTATATATAATTTGATTGTCAATATTTTCAAAATTGGTCACGAAGTAAGTATAAGCAATTGCATTTTTTTTACCGTTTTCTTCTAGAATCAATTGTCCGTTTTTTTCTTCCCAAGTTCCATCCAGGGTATAATTCTGAGCTTTCATATAAGGGTAGTTTTTTTCAGGTACTACCATAATATATTGATTATATGTGCCATCATCATTTAAACAGAGATAATATACTTTCTTAGCTATACCATCTTCTGCATTATATTTTGAGAAATCTTGTTCATATTTCCAAATACTTCTGACTGTAGATTTGCCTTTGCTTGGCGTAACATCCAAACTGTCAGCATTTACACATTGCTCTATAAAGAACATTTGCAACAGCACAATAAATAATATCTTATATACCCGTTTCATAATCTAGCTAAGTTTCTGTTATATGGTTTTTGATGAGGATTTTTGTTCTAAACTTTAGAGCCTTAGCCGTAAACAACAAATTGAGAGAAGATTGTAAGAACTCTTTATGATACAATATTAGATAGTTTTTGATTTACATCAATAAAAACTTAGTAAACGGTAGGTTTTACCTTGTAAGTGGCAGAAATGAACTAATAAATGGAAATAACAGACTTCAACCGGCTGAACTGCATATGAAGCAATAATTTAAATTTATGTTAAAATACAATAATAAAATTAACATATTTACATAGAACAAAATAAAAAAGACTAAAAATCTGCTGTTTATATGGCTATTCGCCCTTAAATTCCGGTTTGCGTTTGTTCAAAAAAGCATCTACTCCTTCTTTGACATCGGTAGTATTGAATAAATCGCCAAATGCACTGACTTCATAAGCAAAGCCGTCTACACCATCTTTATAATATGCATTAATACATTCTATAGCTTTAGCCACGGCAACAGGTCCTTTAGTGGCTATTTTTTGAATGATAGATTTTGCTTTATCCAATGCAGCATTTTTATCCGGTTCTACATAATTGACCAAGCCCAGGTTTAATGCCGTCTGTGCATCTATCATATCTGCTGTAAGGTGCAGTTCAATAGATTTAGCTTTGCCGATATACTGTGTAAGCCGTTGAGTACCGCCATATCCTGCTATTATGCCCAAATTTACTTCCGGCTGTCCGAATTTTGCATTTTGAGTCGCAATCCGCATGTGGCAAGCCATACTCAGTTCGCAACCTCCGCCTAAGGCAAAACCATTCACAACAGCAATTACCGGAATGGGCATATGCTCTACAGAAAAGAAAATATCATGACCACGTTGTGCCAGTTCTTTGGCTTTTATAATATCTAACCCTGCAAATTCAGAAATATCAGCACCGGCAACAAACGCCTTCTCTCCCGCCCCAGTTAATATAATACCTTTTAATTTTTCAGTTCTGGCATGTGCAAAGGCTTTTTGTATTTCTAATACAGTTTCGCCATTTAGGGCATTCAGTTTATCCGGACGATTTATGGTAAGCAATAGAATATCGTCTTCTACTTGCCAAAGTAAATTATTAAATGTCATAAAAAATTATTTGAAAAACAGTTTGAAAAAGAAATCGGGAAAAATACCGGCTGCAATCAATGTAATAGAAATTATTAACAAAGCAATTCGATCTAAGAGCGGAACTTTTATTTTACTGGTTTGAGTTTCTTTACCAGCAAAAACGGCAATAATTACTTTGAAGTAATAATATACCCCGATTAGAGATGCTAAAATTGCAATTATGGCTATCCATACATATTGATTGCCTATCAAATTGATAAGCACAAAATATTTAGCAAAAAAACCTGCTAAAGGCGGAATACCTGCCATAGACAACATGCAGATAGTAACTGTTCCTGCCAAAAGAGGATTGCGTCTGATCAGTCCATTAAAAGCTGACAGGTCATTATTATTATCCAGTTTAGATAGCACCCAGAATGCACCGATATTAGCAAAAACATAAGCGAACATATAGTACCATACTACATAAATAGTGGATGGACTCAGCATACAAATAGCCAATATCATAAAGCCGACATGCCCGATACCGGAATAAGCCAGCATGCGTTTTACATTAGCTTGCGAAACAGCCAGTATATTTCCAACCAAGATAGACAGTATGCCTATTATCAATAATATTTTATTGAAAGAGAAGAAACTCAGAGAGACAAATACAGATATGATACGTAAAAATGCAGCGATTGCTCCAATTTTTACCAGTGTAGACATAAATGCCGTAACAAAAGTAGGTGCTCCTGTGTAAACATCAGGCGACCAAAAATGGAAAGGCACCGCAGCTACTTTAAATGACATGGCAAATAAGATAAGTAACATTCCCACATACAGCAATTGTTTGCTTAAGCCAATTTTCAAAAAAGGTACGCTCGTAATTCTGCTTACGTCGAAAGAGCCCATGGCACCATAGATAAATACGATACCTAATAACAGAAAGGCACTGGCAAAAGCACCTAAGATAAAATACTTGAATGCGGATTCGTTGGAGTGTAGATTCCATTTATCGCTGCCGGCTAAAACATAGACAGGTATGGATAAAATTTCAATACCGAGAAACAACATGACAAAATGAGAATACGAAGTCAGTATAAAAATGCCGACTAATGCAAATAAAGTCAATGCAAAGAAGTCAGACTCATGTGGTGTATCACCAAAATGAGAGCGGGCGAAAATAAACCAGAAAAATGCCACTATGGATGTCAGTCCGGTAAACATCAGTGAAAATTTATCGACAAACAACATATTGTAAACATTTTGCGGTTGGTTGAAGTCCCAAACACAGAAATAGATATTAACCAACAGACCAATGAGGACAACAGGAAATATCAGCTTACGCACGGATATTAATTCGGCCACCAAAGCAAAAATCCCCAATCCGGATAACAATAATAATTCTTTCATAATTTCTACTCCAGGTATGTTTTATTTATGCATTAAAATAACTTGTTGAACATGTTCTGCCAATGCTTTCAAAGGCTCATCACTGACACTGAATATTATATCGGGAAACAATCCGAAAAATATGATTAAACCCGAAAAACAAGCCAGCAGAATTTTATCATTTAATTCAATATCACCAAAAAGGGCAGTAAGATCGTTTGTTTTGCCATGCATCATCCGCTGATAAGCACGCAGCATATATACAGCACCCAAAATCACGGTTAATCCTGCCAAAGCGACTAATATATAGTTGTACTGAAATAATCCGTTCAGCAATAAAAACTCTCCGACAAAGCCATTAGTAAACGGCATGGCTATACTTCCTAATAAGATAATAAGAAAATAAACAGCAAATACTTTTGAAACATTACGAATGCCACCTAATTCAAATAAGCTGTCTGTCTTCACTTTTTTATACAAGATATCAACGATAAGAAACAAAGCAATGACATAAATACCATGAGAAAACATCTGGTATAAACCCCCTTGTAAGCCTTGCAAATTCATAGTAAAAATACCGGCTGCAATCAATCCGACATGTGATAAGGAGGAGTATGCCAATAATCGTTTGAAATGCGGCTGTGCAATTGCCAAAAATGCTCCATACAACAAACTGACTACACTGATGATAATTACATATTTCTGAGCAAGCTGCCAACCTAATGGAGCACATGGAATCAACCATATAATGAGGGCAAAAGTACCCATCTTAGACATCAATCCTGATAGCAGCATGGTGCCTTGATTTGGTGCATTTACATACGTATCTGCCTGCCAGGAATGGAAAGGAAAAATCGGAATTTTGATAGCAAAAGCAAGATAAAAAGCTAAGAACACAAACAACTGCTCATTCGTTGACAGTCTTTGAGCGGCATCATAAAATGCCAAAATATTAAATGATTGTGTTACTCCTTCCGTTCCGCCACTTGTACGCAACCAAATGTATATGATTGCCAGCAACATAAATAAACTTCCGAATAGTGTGTACACAAAAAATTTGAATGTGATTTGTTTTCTGTCCGGTCCGCCCCAAATTAAAGACAATAAGAATACTGGCAATAATGCCAATTCCCAGAAAAAATAAAACAACAATGCATCTTTGGCTAAGAAGACACCTACCAATGCAAATTGCATCAATAATATCAAAGATAAAAAAGCTTTAGTTCGTTTAATTGATTCTGTTAATGTCGACTGAATAATAAACGGCACCATTAATGTGGTAAGCAAAACCATTACTGCACTAATTCCATCTATAGCGAACTGAAATCTGGCATTGAGGCTGAATATCCAAGGATAATCTACTTTAAAACAAGCACAATCCGGATGCAGGGAGAACATATAAAAAGCATAAAAGCCCACACACATTTCAACCAATGCGCCAAGCAAAGCTATTTTTTTTGCATTCCCGTCATTCATCAACCAAATCAGAGGAACAAAAAGAACGGGAATAAATAATAATAACAATATCAACATACCTATTTACTTATAAACTCAAAAGTGGTGAAAAACATGCTCTCATTTTTTAATTAAATTAAAACCGATAACAATAAAAATACAGCTACACCCAATACCATCGCTATCACGTAAAAACCCAAGTTGCCATTTTGCGTATAGCGCATCATGCTGCTCCAGCTTAGTACAGCACTGCCTATTCCGTTAACGACAGTGTCAATTCCGCTTTTCTCTATCCATTCGTTCAGTAAGGATGCGAATTTATTCATCGGTTTCACAATTATTGCTTCATATATTTCATCCACATAAAATTTGTGATATACAATTTCGCTCCATAAAGATGCCGGTTCGCCGTCTGCAGCAGGTATTTTTTTGTTCGTGACAAAAATATTTTTGGCTAATAAAATCACCACTAAAATTGCTGCAATTGTAATACCTATCAACATCAACTCTCTGTTGAGGTTAACATCATTTTCAGTTACTGTTACCGAAGAGCTTAAGAAACCGTCTATCCAGTGATGAATACCCATAGTATGGCCGATACCATGCGGAAATCCAAGAAAACCGCCTATAGTTGACAAAATAGCCAATACTATCAGGGGAAATGTCATAGTTGCAGGTGATTCGTGGATATGATGTTCTTGTTCAGCTGTACCTCTGAATGAGCCATAAAAAGTAAGGAACAATAATCTGAACATATAAAATGCAGTCATTAATGAGGTAAACAATGCCAATACAAATAGTAGTTTACTGTGTTCAAATATTTCTGCCAGCATTTGGTCTTTCGAAAAGAAACCCGCAAAAGGAGGTATTCCCGATATAGCAACTGTACCGATTAAAAAAGTGATAAAAGTGATGCGCATTTTATCTTTTAAACCACCCATATTCCGGATATCCTGATCGCCACTCATCCCGTGTATGACGCTACCTGCTCCAAGGAACAACAACGCTTTGAAAAACGCATGGGTAACCACATGAAAAACTCCGGCAGAAAATGCGCCACAACCTAAAGCAGTAAAGATTAAACCTAACTGAGATACAGTAGAATAAGCCAGTACTTTTTTAATATCATTTTGACGCATAGCAATCGTAGCAGACAAGAGTGCTGTGGCAATTCCGATGATGGAAATAAATGTCATGGTAAAATGAGATAAACTAAACAGTACATTACAACGGGCTACCATATAAATACCAGCCGTTACCATAGTTGCTGCATGTATCAATGCAGAAACCGGCGTAGGACCCGCCATGGCATCCGGCAACCAGGTATATAATGGAATTTGTGCTGATTTCCCCATTGCACCGATAAACAACAACAAGGTTATCCATGTTATTAATTGTCCGTTTACTTTCACATCTCCTGCTAAGTTGAAAACCGTATGATAGTCGATTGTGCCGAAGACACCAAAAATCAAGATGATACCCAAAATAAATCCTAAGTCACCGATACGGTTCATGATAAATGCTTTTTTTGCAGCTCCTGCATAATCAATATTGCTGAACCAAAATCCAATCAACAGATAAGAACATAAACCTACGCCTTCCCAACCGACAAACATCAATAAGAAATTATTGCCTAATACAAGCAATAACATAAAAAAGACGAATAGATTCAGGTAAGAAAAATAGCGGTTATAATCGGGTTCATCATGCATATAGCCTACGGAATAAACATGAATGAGAAAGCCAACTCCTGTAATGACCAGTGTAAATAAGATGGATAGTGAATCTGCGGTTAATGCAATTTCTGATTTGAATGTACCGACATTAATCCATGGTAAAATATGCGCAGTGAGGGATTCGCCGGAGTGCAGTATTTTGAAAAAAACAATCGCTGCCACAATAAAAGAAAGCAAGATACTTCCGGGAGCTAGCAGGGAAGTGACAGATTTGGGCAGTTTATTTCCCAATACAGCGATAATCAAAAAGCTGATTAAAGGAAATAATGGGATGAGCAATAGCAATGACATTCGATTTTACTTTTTAATTTCCAGAAGTTTGAAGAACTCGTCTAATTTCGGCATGATAATAATTTCCGTTCTGCGGTTAATGGCTTTATTTGCCGGTGTATCGTTGGTTACTTTAGGATAAAACTCGGAGCGACCGCCTGCAATAATACGTGCAGGATTAACTGCATATTGCAATTGTAATGCCCGGGCAATTGAGGTAGCTCTTTTCACGCTTAAATCCCAGTTATCCAGCATGCAAGAATTTTTAATCGGTACATTATCTGTATTGCCTTCAATCAATACATCAAATGTGCTGTAATCGTTTATCACTTTCGCGATTTTTCCTAAAATTTCGCCTGCTCGCGGTAAAATCTCAAACGAACCGGATTTGTATAACATACCGTCAGATAAAGAAATCAACACAACACCTTTATCTACATTAACATTTACATCCGTATCATTTACATCTTGCAGGGAGCGTTTCAAATTCATGACTAAAACCAAATTCAATGAATCTTTAGTACGGATTTGTGAATTTAATTCTGAAAGTTCTCTGGATTGTTTATCTATAGTTTCCAGTGATTTTTTAATACTCTCCGCTCCTTCTTTACTGATAACGGACAAATTAGTAAGCTGATCCAGTAATTTTATATTTTGAGTTTTCTGGAAATTCACTTCGGAATTCAGACCGTCAATTGTAGTTTTAGCTTTGGTGAGTTCATCCATCAAATTGTTATAATCGGTGGACTTTCCGGCAAATTTCTTTTCGCAATCAGCCAAGTCGGAAGTAGTCTGACGCAAGGTTTGCTCGATTTTATCTTTTTCTAACTGAGTAGCCTGAAATTTCTTTTTCGTTACGCAAGAAACAAGCCCGAACACAGTTAATAATATAAGAAGCTTTTTCATTTTTATAATTTTATCCTTTTAACGTATTCAACACATCAATATCTGATGATTTTACATTTCTATAGACCATCATTAGTATGGCTAATCCAACAGAAACTTCTGCAGCTGCAACAACCATGATAAAAAATACGAACACTTGCGCACCGCTGTCGCCAAAATATCTGGAAAATGCTACTAATAACAAATTTACGGCATTCAGCATCAGCTCAATACACATAAAAATGATAATGGCATTACGGCGGAA
Organism: uncultured Chitinophagales bacterium; assembly: GCA_964584555.1. Classification (GTDB taxonomy): domain Bacteria; phylum Bacteroidota; class Bacteroidia; order Chitinophagales; family JADIYW01; genus JADJSS01. Next base: position 370 of record CAZPBT010000017.1, on the reverse strand, counting down.
CATCACACCTAATGCTCCCAAACTAAACAAGATTACACTTAAGAAAATGTAATACTGAATTGGTATGCCTATAATTACTTCGTTCATCTTAATAGTTTTCAGTTTGCAAAAAATCAGTTTGCATCATTTATTTTTTAGCTTTTATTATTTCTATACTACCCATGTATTTTAATGGATGATTAATCATGTGATTCAATAGTTTACCAACTTCATTTGATCTTTCTAAAAGTATTTCATAATCTGACAAGTTGATAAAATTTAGTTCTTTAGCAAATTCTAACCACACTTGTGTTTCTGTATTCTCCATATCTGCATCAGAAATTTTACTTACAAAATAGGCTTCATACTTTCTTTTTCTATATCCTTCTGC
>CAZPBT010000016.1:16323-23369 GCA_964584555.1 uncultured Chitinophagales bacterium | reverse complement strand
CATTTATTTTCAGTGATAACAAAACGCTTTATTTTACTTCAGATGGCTGGCCGGGTATGGGTGCCGGAGATATTTTTATGGCACAACTTACCGACACAGGCTGGACAAATCCCAAAAATTTAGGCTATCCCATCAACACAGAGAGCGATGACAACGGCCTTACCGTTTCGTATGATGGCAAGACCGCGTATTTATCCTCTAACCGCAGCAACGGATACGGTGGCTTGGATATTTACAGCTTTGAATTGCCGGATGCTGTCCGCCCTCCAAGCGGAACTTTTGTTAAAGCCATTATTATGGATAAAAAAACGAAACAATTGTTGCCAGCAAATTACCGGTTGATTAATCTTGAAAACAAAAATGAAGTAATAAATGGTATTGCTAAAAACGGTAATTTTTTTGAAAGAATTAATGCCAATAAGAATTACGCAGTGCAAGTGGAAAAAGACGGCTATTTGTTTTATTCGCAAAATATAAATCTCAAAGCGAATACTCAGGTAAAACCTTACCAGCTAAAAATTGAATTAGAACCGATTGCAGTAAATGCAAAAATTACGCTGAATAATATTTTTTTTGATTTTGATAAATTTGATTTAAAGTCCGAATCTTTTGCTGACTTGGAAAATCTGACTGGGATTTTGAAAAATAATCCAGGGCTAAAGATCGAAATCAGTGGGCATACCGACCACAAAGGGGATGCAAAATACAACCTCAACTTATCTCAAAAGCGAGCAGAAAGTGTATTAAACTACTTAGTACAACAAGGAATTTCTGCTTCCAGATTAACTGCTAAAGGCTATGGAGATACCCGGCCAGTTGCCCCTAACGATACAGAAGAAAACCGCTCGCGCAATCGCCGTATCGAACTAAAAGTAATACAAATAAATTAAGCGTTTAAAGCTGGCTTAGAAACGTTCCAGTTTGCTAAAGAAGAAATCGCCTTCTATTTGTGCATTTTCGTTAGAATCAGAACCGTGTACTGCATTTTCACCTACAGATTTTGCGTATACTTTGCGGATAGTACCCTCTTCCGCATTTGCAGGATTAGTAGCACCGATTAGTTTTCTGAAATCTTCAACAGCATTTTCTTTTTCCAAAATAGCGGCTACAATAGGTCCTCTGCTCATAAATTCTACTAATTCTCCATAAAAAGGACGTTCTTTATGTACTTCGTAAAAAGCTCCGGCTTGTTCTACGCCTAATTTTACAAATTTCATCGCTACGATTTTAAAACCTGCATTATTAATCATCGCTAAAATATTGCCGATGTTTCCAGCTTCAACAGCATCAGGCTTAATCATGGTGAAAGTACGGTTAGTTGCCATATCAATTAATTTTTTTGCAAAAATACGCATCTGATAGCCAACCCAAACGGGCAAAAAAGTATTTACCATTAATTTAATGTAGTCTTCGTACTTTTGCCGTGATGGAAAATATTGCCGCATTACAGGAATTTTTGAAAGAAACAAGAAATATCATAATTACTACTCACCAGAAGCCGGATGGTGATGCTATGGGCTCTTCATTGGCTTTGTATAATTATTTTTCAGAAAAAGGGCATCATGTGCGGTTTATTTCACCTACGGAATACCCGCAGTATTTTTCCTACTTGCCCGGTTATGACGATGTTTGGAATTACATTGAAGACCCTAATCTATGTCATATCGCCATTGAAGCAGCGGAATTATTGATTTGCTTGGATTTTAATGATTTATCCAGAATTGAGCCGTTAGATGCAGAAATCAGCAGGAATGCAAACAAAAAAATCGTCTTAATCGATCATCATCTTCATCCTAAAATACAGGCAGACTGGACTTTGCATCATACTAAAGCCAGCTCGACCTGTGAATTGGTTTTTGATTTTATTCGGTTCATTGAACCCGGTTTTATTTTCACAAAAGAAATATCTACTTGCATTTACACAGGAATTTTAACTGATACTGCCAGCTTCAGCAATGGAGCTACCAATAAAAAGGCATTTATAATTACTTCCGAATTACTCGATTCAGGATTGGACATTACTTTTGTGCAAGAACAGCTTAATCAAACGGGACGTGAAGAAAAGTTGCGCTTTATTGGCAATGCGCTTTCACGCAAAATGACTATACGGGAAGATTTGGGTATTGGCTATATTGTTGTTGACCGGAAAGATGCCTATCGCTACAATCTACAAACCGGAGATACAGAAGGATTGGTAAATTATCCGCTTACCATTAAGAATGTAAAGGTGGCTATACTAATCAAGCAGGAGGCCAAAATTATCAAGCTGTCGTTCAGAAGCAAGGGCGATTACAGCGTAGAGCGCATTTGCAGAGAAAATTTTGAGGGAGGCGGACATCGAAATGCCAGCGGTGGCAAATCATTTTTAACAATCGAAGAAACAATCGAAAAAATAGAGCGCATTTTTGAAAAGGAAAAACTATTACCCTGATTGAATAATTTGAATCTGAAGCCAGTTTTTGTATAACTGCAACTATTCAGTTATTTCTTTTTTCTGTAACATTAAGCCAAGCATCATTACTATTGCTGTCAGCAAAATGACTTGAATCGTGAGTGAATTATTGACCAAATTGACCGACTGACTTTTTGGAATATTGAGAAATAATAAGATAGTAATCAGTCCACGCGGCGCAATATACAGAATTGGATTCAAGCTTATTTTGAATAACTTCAGGAAAATAAAACGCAAGATATATATGGCGACCAAAATACCCATTGTCCATATGACAGCATCGACATTAAGCAATTCATTTAAATTAATTAAGAATCCGAAGAGCAAGAAAAATAAGGCTCTCACCAAAAAAGCCATTTCTGTTACTAACTCTTTAAATTTATGTACTTCTTCCTCCAGAATTTCAGGTTTCAATAGTTTTATAAAGGAAACATCTTTAAATACGTCTAAATTTCCAAGTGACAATCCGAATAATAAAATAAACAGCAGACCCGGCAGATGATAGATTTTAGTGATTGCATATATCAGAATAATTATCAGAATAATCGGTGCATATTTTACATGATGTTTGATTTTACTCAACAAGAAAGCTAAACCGAGTGTGGCAATTACGGTGATAACCAGCATCAAAATAATTTCAAAAGTAAATTTGGTAAATGACCCGAAAGTAATGACTTCATTGAGCGTGATGAAATTAAAAAAGATGACTCCGAAAATATCAGAAAGACTGCTCTCATAAGTAACAAACTCTCTATTGCTATCACTTAGATTTTGAGCACTGGGTATAGCAATGGCACTACTGACTACAGCAAAAGGGATAGCATTTGCCAATCCGGCTTGAAAAGAAATCTGACCGAAATAACTAAAAAGTGCTGCAAATATTGCACTGAAAATAAGCATAGGCAGCAGGGCTACCAGCATCGATTTGCGTATCATCGGAATCTTGGATTTATCATATTCCAGTTCCAATGAGCCTTCCAACACGATTAGAATTAGTCCAACCGTACCTAAAATGGGCAGAAGAAAATTTAAATCAGGAACTTCAATTTGAAAATTTAAGGTAATCTGTTTAAATAAAAATCCAAGCAATAACAAAAGAATTACTGATGGAATTTTAGTCTTTGATGCACTGATATCAAAAACATAAGCCAGCAATAACAACACACAAATAATGATAATAATAGTTACAGTCATATCTATTTAAATTTAAAAATAAAACTAATGCGAATGGCTAAGATAAGATTTTATGATTATTCAAGTACACTAATCTTTACTGCTTTTATCTTGTTTCCAAATTGCAATGTAAGCAGATAATTGCCGGAGGGAAGTTCATCCGGTAAAAGGAAAATTTTTTCATACTTACCGGCATCCTGTTGCTGTTTATTAATGACTTGAGCCACTTTTTTCCCGCTTAAATCAAAAATATCAATCAGCACAGATGTAGTTTCGGTCAAAGAATAATTGATTGTCAATTGTTGTCTTGCGGGATTTGGATACACACTTAGTGTCGTTTCTGCAATGACATCTGATTCCTTATCTTGGATAGTCGTATCAGCTGTTTCACTTTCTGTCTTAGCATAAATTAAGCGCAGACCATTTGAGTTCATCGGCGTGCTCATCATGCCTAAGCTATTCAAAGCTTTAACGGTAAAATAGTAAGTAATACCTTTGCGCATTTTCGGCACATTTACTGTTACACTTCTCGATGTACCATTATTTGTCCAATTGATAATATTGGAATCTCCCGGCGTAAGCCCCACTGCAAAATAATAGTTTGTGATATTGGAACTCGGCTCAGTAGCTGCATTCCAGTTTGCACTGAGTGAACCCGGGAAATAAAAATAATTTATGTCATTAATTCCTGTACCATCCCGAACTGTATTCATAGATGGTGCGGTATAATCTATATTTATAGTAGAAGATGCTATGGAAGAAATTAAATCTGCTCCATCTATAACAATTGATTTTACTTTTCCGGATGGTGTGCCCGGCGTTGGGTTTTCAAACTGAATATCATTTGTAGTTGCAGCTCCGACTGTAATCGTATTACTTGTTCCTGTTCTGCTTTTTAATACTTCTACATTGTCTATATTCATCGAACAGTTGCCACTTCTGAAACACAGATAATTGCCGCTTGTAATTGGTGTTGCATCAGTCCAGCTTCCTGCAAAAACATTATTCACCCAAACAGAAATTTTTCCTGTCAGCTTATTATACATTACTTTAAAATCATAAGTCGTATTCGCTGCAAAAGGATAAACGATATCGGCATTCAGATACATCACATCGGCTGTATATTCATAAATCTGTAACTTACCTCCGCCATCTACCCTGGCATAAATCATGTAAGAATTTCCTCTGCCATTGCCTGTATTGGCACTGCACATAAAATGCACTCCGGCTCTGCGGTTGGTGCCGCTGCCGCCAATGGATTGTGTCCAGTGATATAAAAGTTGATTGGAAGTTTGAGGCAAAGCCAAATACAAATTGGTATTAGCATTCGTTTCATCAGCATTATAGGCAGTACCACTGCTGATGCTCCATGTTCCTGCATCACTTGCCCAATCACTGTGTAATGCTGGTTTAGAAAAATCATCATTAAAAAATCCATTTCCTTTATTAGAGCGCCATAAATCAGTAGGTGTATAATTATCTACGCCATAAAAACGAAACTGAACGCCGGTGCCTACATCGCTGTCTGCATAATTTGCCGTAAAATTTGCTGTTGCCCAAGCGGGTAAAGTAACAGCAGTATTCGGTGGTGTAACATCCCCGCCAACACAAGTATAATAAGCCTTATAGCCTACCTTATTTGTTGCACCATCGGTTTTATATTTTATAGTTAATGCATGATTGGTAGAAGTAACATTACCCGGTGAATTGGTGGATGAATATGCACCAATTAATGCAGAAGCGGTAGAGGGACCGTCATATAACCACAGTGAATCATAACCTGACTCAAACTCAAAATTGGAAAACTGTATGTTGATGTTCTTAGTAACATCCGGAGCTATTGTGTAGGTATAAATTTCTTTGTCGTGGTAATTGCGGTTTGGCCCTCCCATGTCAAATAAGGAGTCGGTACAAGCTTGTGCAAAGCAATTGGTGAGTTTATCATTAATAGCATTCCACAACTCGGTATATCCATCATCATATCCTAAAGTCCAGATGCCGATACCACCCAGTGAACGCTGATTGACAATATCATATCGCTCTCGCATACTCATCGAATCATCTATAAAACACTGATACCACGAACCACTGCTCTGGAACGCATAGTAGGGCGTATAACTGTTGTAATCGAAACTTTTATTGGCATTGGAATAATTGCCGCTTGAATTTACCCGAACCGTGCGATAGGTAACTGTAGAAGAATTGGCAGAGCCTGTACTTGCAGCAGGAATCGTATTTGCCGTAGTCTGATATTGCCGTCCGTAATACGGAACACCTAATAATAATTTTGAAGCCGGCACTCCTTGATATAAATAATACGAAATAGATTTAGACATACAATAATTATAGCCGGTTTCAAAACCATAAAGCGGATCGGTAGGTCCGGCATTCGAACTGCCGGAGTAATAATAATCATAGCCCATGATGATGAGTAAATCCAGATAACTTGAAATATTCGGAATATCAAAGACACCGTTCCAATCCACGGCATATAAAGCAATGGAAATTTCGCAACCGGGTACAGAATCGTGCATGGTAGTACAAAACTGTTGGATAAAGGCCGTAAGGTTGGCTTTTTGCGTAGAGGAAACGCCCTCAAAATCAAGATTAACACCGTTTCCGCCTCTGCTTCGCAATAGTGAAATACAATTTTGCGTAAATGTATTTTTGGCTGTTGTTGACGTTAAGAAGGTGGAATGGGATGAAAACAAAGTGGCACAAAATGAGATTTTAACTCCGTTGTTTTTGGCTGTCGTAACCGCGGAACTCGTTGACCATGCAAATGAAGTATTGCTGTTAGCTCCGGTAGAAGGATTGATGGTATAATCGAAATAACATAAATCGCTTATCAGATTCCATTTATAATTATTGTGCAGTGTACTGCCGTTCCAGTAGGGATGCCAGCCATAGACACGTCTGCCATTTAAGCTGCAAGTTGCTAAGCGTTGATTGGTATTTTCATTCTGTAGTTTTTTGAATTTTACACCCGTCAGTTGCTCCTGCAATTTATCCCAGTCGGCTTCTTTCGTATAGCCATATTTATCATAAAAGGCTTTTTGCTCCTGCATAACAGATTGAGCATGCAAACCTGATAAAAAATAAGAGAAGAAAATAAGTGTAAAAAATTGCTTCATATTAGAGGGATTGATGCCTAACGAATATCGTAAATTATTTTATAAAAACAAAATTAGTACGAGATTAAAAGACATAATACCACATAAGTAGAATGGCATGTTTTTTATGTAGGCGAACCCGTTCACATCAGACTCCAAACTTGTCCAAAATACAGAGTATTGTTACTACGTGGCAACTTAGCATTTACCATTTCCCTAAAAATAAAATTGGAAATATATACAAATATAGCATCCAAAAAATTCCTGCTCGAAAGAAGCATGAGTATGATGGCATTTCTCTTATTATA
>CAZPBT010000016.1:2144-16223 GCA_964584555.1 uncultured Chitinophagales bacterium | reverse complement strand
CCAAAAAATTCCTGCTCGAAAGAAGCATGAGTATGATGGCATTTCTCTTATTATAACGCCTTACACTACGGATTTGTGGTCTATATTGCACGATGAAATGCTGTCATCAAACTTCCCAACCTACGAGGTGGCATTTTCTACCAGCTTGTAGCCTTGTCCATGTATGTTCAGTATTTGCAGACTTTCATCGTCTTTGATATATTTTCTGATTTTGGAAATAAACACATCCATGCTGCGTGCTGTAAAATAACTGTCGTCATGCCAAACATACTTCAGCGCAATTTCTCTTTCCAGCACTTGATTTTTCTTTTCAAAAAACAAACGCAACAATTCGTTTTCTTTGGTAGTCAGTTTTACTTCATTTCCATTAATAAACAAGCGTTGGTTTTTGTAATCCAATTTTGAGTTTCCGGCAAAATATTCATCTTGTACTTCCTGCACTTCTTGACGCTCGGTACGGCGTAAAATGGCATTCATTTTCAGTTCTAAAATTTCCATACTGAACGGCTTCGTGATATAGTCGTCGGCACCCAAAGTCAAACCTTTGATTTTATCTTCTTTCAGCGATTTTGCCGTAAGGAAAATAATAGGCACGTGCTTGTCCTCTTTTCGAATTTCTTCGGCAACGGCAAACCCGTCTTTTTTCGGCATCATCACATCCAGCAAAATCATATCGTAGGTATTTTTGCGGAATGCAAACAAGCCTTCCACGCCATCGCGTTTTAATTCTACTTCAAAATTTTTGTGTTTCAGATATTCCTGTAATAATAAACCCAAATTTGGATCGTCTTCTACTAAAAGTACTTTTTTTGTTGTTGTATTCATGATATTATATTTAGTGATTAGTGATTGGTTATTGGTGATTAGTTATTAGTGATTGGTTATTGGTCATTGGTTATTTATACTAACTACTAACTACTAATTACTCATATCTCTTGTCTTGATTCTAGGGTCTCGACTCTTATTATCTTCATTCAACTTTTTCAAACATTCTCTAATGGCAGCTGTATGATAAATTTTGTTCCTTCTTTCCATTTGCTTTCTACTCGTATTTTTCCGTCCAGTTTATCAACTATTGATTTTACATAACTCAATCCCAAACCAAAGCCTTTGGTATCGTGTACATTTCCTTTGCTCACCCGATAGAACTTTTCAAAAATGCGCTCTAAATCTTCTTTTTTTATCCCGATTCCATTATCACAAACCTCAATTTGTATGCCATAAGGAACATTAAGTGTTTTAATTTTTATCAGCGGTTCTTTATCATTATATTTTATGGCGTTGTCTATCAGGTTGTTTATCATATTTGTGAAATGCATCTCATCCACTTTTACTATTGTTTGCAAGGCATCTAAATGCAATTCTATTTTGCCGCCCAATTCTTCCAATCGTAGTTGCGATCGTTTCGCTGTTGTAGTGATTAATTGATGTATGTCAGCATCATCCAAATTGAGTTGTAATTCATCTTTTTCCAATCGGGCCAATTGAAGCACTTGCTCTACATGATTATATAATCGTTTATTTTCTTCAAAAATGATTCCGGCATACTTCGATCTGTTTTCTTCAGAAGCCGAAATGGAATTATCCCGCAACATCTCGCTGGCGATGGATATTGTGGCTATTGGTGTCTTTAATTCATGTGTCATGTTGTTAATGAAATCCGTTTTCATGTCTGATAATTTCTTTTGCTTAAAGATGATCTTGAAAGCTAAAAAGAAGGCCGCCACTATCATTAAATAAAAGAATGCAGAAGACAAGATCAGGGGTGACATAGAAGTGTATAAAAACTTCTTTCTGTCCGGAAAAAATAGTTTCAATGTCTTACCGGCATCTATCATGCTTCGGCGGAACAAATCAATAGAATAATCAGATTTAAACAACTCTGACAAGGGAGTTCCTTTAGACAACAAAACAAAATTATTCGGAGCATATTCGGTTACTCCATAGTAATATTTTGTTTTAATGCCTTGAGCTTTTAATTCGTCCGTAATTATCGTTTTTAAACGAGCAGTATCTATCAACTCATTTATTGGCTGAAGGCTTGTCATTTGTTGCAACATGAGTGCCTGCAAATTGTCGAGTTCAGTGTATGATTCATCTTGTGTTTGAGCAAAACCCGGGTAATTCATGTGCATATGGCCAGCAGAAAAAGGCATAATATCTGACTTGACTTTATAGCTACCTTCTCTGCCGGAAGTATCCGACCAGTTCAGGACAATATCTCCGTTTTCATTTGTACTGATTGAACCTTGATAAGAGCGTTTCAAATAAGCAGATACCAAGGGTTTGTAATTGATATCTTCTATTTTGGTAGAAATATTATTAAGTGAAGTATAGACTGCTTTATCAAACTCCTGTTCCCTGGATTTTACAGCACTTTTCAACCAGAAAATTTGAACTGTTCCAATACCGAGCAAACCTAAAAAGAGAAGTACTGCAATAACTAAAAGTAAATTTCTATTCACAACTTAAATTTACAACAGACAAACATCTTAAAATGTTAACAATTCTTAATTGATTGATTTTTAATTACATAGCATTGTAAATCACAATTTTATGCAACAGCTAAATACATATTTAAATGAAAGGAAGTCCTTGTGTGTTTTTCGGTACTGAATTTTTAAATGGCTATTTTTTCAATAAAACTGCTGTCCACTTTTACGGTGGCATTTAGCTTGTATAGAATGGCATACATACCATAGAAAGCGCGATGCAAATAAATAGCATGTTGAGAGCCACGTATGGCATCGGGTTTTCTGAATTCTTTATTTAAGAAGATTTCTTCGCCTTGTGCCTGTAGTTTTTCGTAAAAGTTTTTATCGCCGAAATAAAAGGATTCAAATTTTGTTGGATAGGTTATCAATGCAATTGCCTTTTTGGCAGTTTCTAAAAACAAGGTATATTTTTCGGGATTGTCATTGGGTCGCAATACATCTAAACGAGATAAAATCTGATTGAGTTTGTTTTTATCCTGCACATATTTTTCATTCGCCAGAGCAAAATAATTTTGATAAAATTCGTTGGAAATACTTTTTACACAACCGAAGTCCAATACGATTAGCTGCGTATCTTCGCTTACTAAAAAGTTGCCCGGATGTGGATCGGCATGAAATTGATGTAAGTAGTGAATCTGATAAAAGAGAAAATCGAGAAGTGCTTGCCCTACTTTATTTTTTTTATCTTGATTGGTTTCTTGTTCCAAAAATTGTTGAAGTGGCATGCCATTCATCCATTGCATTGTCAAGATTTTCTTAGACGAATATTCCGGATAATATTTTGGAATGATAAGGTTGGGGATATGCTTGACTTTCTCAGCAATAAATACGGCATTGTGTAATTCTTTTTCATAATCGCATTCTTCATTAAGTCGCTCTTCAAATTCGTCAAAATAAGGTTGTACTTCTTTTTCTTTTATACCAATCACTCTCAGAAAAATGGGTTTCACTAAATTAATATCCGAGTGAATGCTTTCTGCCACACCAGGATATTGCAACTTTACGGCAAATTGCAATCCATTTTTCTCTGCCTTGTGTACTTGTCCTATCGAGGCTGAATGCACAGCTACGGGATTAAATTTATCAAAAATTTCCTGTGGTGTTTTGCCTATATATTTCTTAAACGTGTTGACTACTAACGGCGCACTCAAAGCCATAGCGCTGTTTTGAGCCTGTGCAAATTTTTCTGCATATTGTTTGGGCAAAAAGCCGTTATCCATGCTTATCATTTGCGCAATTTTCAGTGCACTGCCTTTCAATTGACTCATTAACTTAAATAATTCATCCGCATTTTTTTCGTTCAATGCCTGTTCATCTATTTGGTCATTCACTACTTTCTGAGCCGCATGTTTAATATAGTTGGCTCCTACTTTAAAAGTAGTTTTAAAAACACGACCTGCACGCTGCACTTTTGATGTGGGGAGTTTATCCTGAAATTCTTTTTTGTCATCTGCCATAATACAAATTAGCTTATCTCCATTTTATAAATTGTTGTATCAAATCAAAGCCGGAATCCAGTGCGTTTGGCGACAATAAATCTACCGTGAAATGCACTGATTTTTCTATATACACATCTGTCCTTTCTTTGAATGCTGATTGGTCGCGTTGCCAGAAATTTACTACAGACAACAACATATTCCACAAGGCATCTTTATAATAAGAGGAGAGATAAAGCCGGGACTGAATTTCACCTGTATTGCTGCCTTCCCAAATCAGTTGTTCAAAATATTGTTGTGTATCTGCTTTTACAACATTCATGCAAGTCAATCTGTTGCTGCTTATTGCCGATGAAAATAAATTTTCATTTTCCTGCAAAGTTTGGATAAAGGTAAAAACGAAGGAGAGCAGTTTTTCTCTCACCGTGTAAGTCAGATATTGCTCATCTTTTTCACATATTTCCAGTGTATGATGCAGTGCAGCGTGCCAGTCAGGCTTCAAAATAGTATTGTCCATGCCGAAGTTCAAAATTAGTTGTATAAATCATTTATCTTTGTTACAAATTGTTAATGTAATGCAAGAAATTGAGCGACTGCGTAGTGAATTCCTGAAATATTTAGAGCAAGAATCATTCCGAAATGAACCTTATAACCTGTACGAGCCGAATAATTATTTTTTGCAGATAGGTGGAAAAAGGTTACGTCCTGTTTTATTATTGCTGACTACCGAGCTTTTTGGAGGTGATGTAAATGAGGCCTTACCTGCTGCGCTGGCAGTAGAATATTTTCACAATTTTACGTTGATACATGATGATGTGATGGACAATGCGTCTTTGCGAAGAAATTTTGAAACTATACATAAAAAATATAATCTGAATACCGCCATTTTGAGTGGTGATGTCTTGTTTGTAAAAGCCTGCGAATATTTGGGCAAAGTAAATCAAAAATATTTTAAGACAGTATATGATGTATATATTAAAACAGCCATAGAGGTTTGCGAAGGACAACAGTATGATGTGGATTTTGAAACGCAGCCCATAGTAACACATGCTGCCTATATAGAAATGATACGGCTGAAAACATCAGTTTTGTTGGCTGCCAGTATGCAGATAGGTGCGATACTGGGCGGTGCAGAACTTAAGGATGCTGAAGCGATATATCACTACGCAGAAAATTTGGGTATTGCCTTTCAGATACAGGATGATATACTCGATGTATATGGGGATGAAAAACTAGTGGGCAAACAACCCGGAGGTGATATCTTGCAAAACAAAAAAACCTTGCTGATGATTGAGGCATTAATGCGTAGTCAGTCGGCAGGTGATACAAGCTTGGAAAATATTGTTACACAAAAAGTATTGGACAATAATGAGAAAATCAGTCAGGTGAAAATGATATTTGACCAATACAATATCAAAGCATATGGGTTGAGTATTCGGGATTATTATATAGAACAAGCGCTTTCAGCATTAGTGCAAATAGATTTAACTACAGCTAAAAAAGAAGTCTTGTTACAATTGGTCAATTTATTAGTAAAGAGAGATTTTTAATATGTGTGAAAATGGATTACATATAATATTTTGTGCTTGTAAGCAAGAGAACAATACAGTAATTTATAAACGTGGCAAAAAAAAGAAAAAACAGAAAATTGAATTTGATGCTGATACATATTATTGGACTTTGCTTCGTTTTGTCGGACAAGAAGAAACAGATGAAAAAGGCAGAATAATGATGCCGGCTTTTGAAATTGGCAATGGTTTGAATTATATAAGTGTACTAAATGAATTAAACACCCGGAATTGTTTTGATTTTGATTTTATACCACAAGAAGCTGATGAAATTAAAATACATAAAGGTTCAAATTACCTTCATTACATATCTTTTTATTTCCGTAAAGACAGTTGGCACTTTGGTCGTTCATCTGTCTCATTTGGTAATATTTTTAGCACAATAAGTGAAGGCAAAGTAAATTTCTTAAATCAAGAAACAAATAATGAGCACACCATTGAATAATACTATTCCTCCTACAAGCACAAATCACTCATAGCACCTCCGCCAATACAAAAAAACTGCCGGTTACCAGTATTAAATCGCTTTCTTTTGCAGTAGCTTTAGCAGCAGCTAATGCCAATTTCGGTTGCGCATAAATTTCACCTTTTAATGAAAATATTTTTGCTTTCTCAGCTAAGAGAGTTACTTCTAATTTTCTGGGTACAGGCGGCTCTGTAAAATAGTAATGGGCGTTTTGGGGTAATAATTTTAGAATGGAATCTACATCTTTATCTTTAACTGCACCGTAAACAATATGTAATTGTTTGTACTTTTCATATTGCAATTGTTCCAACATTTTTTTTACGCCGTCTTCATTATGTGCTACATCTGCAACAATTTTTGGATTCTGCGATAAAGTTTGCCAGCGCCCTTGGAATTGTGTATTGGTCATGCAATGCAAAAATCCAGCTTCATTTTTCGTCGCATTTAAGTGCATTATTTTTTCATTCTTCAAAACTTCCAAAGCCATATAAACAGTGCGTATATTTTCGTGCTGATAGACAGCTCTCAAATCGCTGCGCACAAAAAAATCGGTTTCCCCATGATAATAAAAATCTGAATACCTATCGTGTACTTCAATTTTGCCAAAAGAAAAAGCATCAGCTGCAAAATAAATTTTTGTCTGTTTTTCATTTGCCAGTTTTTCAAAAATCCCATCCGTATTTACATTCTGTTTTCCAATAACTACCGGCGTATTTTCTTTGATGATGCCGCCTTTTTCAAAGGCAATTTCTTCCAACGTATTCCCCAATAATGCAGTATGATCTAATGAAATATTGGTGATAACAGATAGAACAGGATGGATGACATTTGTAGAATCCAGGCGGCCACCCAATCCGGTTTCTATGATAGCAATATCCACTTTCTCTTTAGCAAAATAATCGAATGCCATGGCTACCGTAATTTCAAAAAAAGAAGGCTGTATTCGTTCTATCTCCGGTTTTATTTTTTCTACAAAATCTATTACAAAATTTTCAGGACAAACCTTGCCGTTCACTTTTATGCGTTCTCTGAAATCTTTCAAATGCGGCGAAGTATACAATCCGGTTTTATATCCGTTTTCCTGCATCACCGAAGCCAGCAAATGCGAGCAACTGCCTTTACCGTTGGTGCCTGCTATATGGATGGTTTTTATTTTATTTTGCGGATGATCTAAAGCTGCACACAACAACAAGGTATTGGTCAAATCTTTTTTGATGGCAGCATCTCCTATGCGCGAAAACATGGGCAACTGCTCGTACAGATAGTTTATTGTTTCTTCGTAATTCAAACTTAATAGTTGCGTTCTGTTATATAGTTGATTAAATCCATAAGGCTTTGCCTTGCCGTATTTTCTTTCATAGTAAGCATAATGTCAAATGCCTTTTGCTTGTATTCGAGCATTTTCTTTTCCGTGTAGGCTATGCCGCCATGTGTATTTATAAAATGTATTAACTCATTCACTTTTGCTTTGTCTTCATTATGATTTTTCACCACGTTAATAATCCATTTTTTGTCTTTTGCAGAGCAATTATTCAAGGTGTAAATGAGTGGCAGCGTCATCTTCCGTTCTTTAATATCTATTCCTCTCGGCTTGCCGATATCTGCTTCGCCAAAATCAAATAAATCATCTTTTATTTGGAAAGCCATGCCGATATACTCGCCCATCAAACTCATTTGTCGCAATACCTGTTCATCGTCGGTTGCCGAAGCCGCACCTACCTCACATGCCGATGAAATCAGAGATGCTGTTTTGTTGCGGATGATTTCATAATAAACATCTTCGGTAATATCCAAGCGACGGGCTTTTTCCATTTGCAAAAGCTCGCCTTCACTCATTTTTTTTACGGCATTGGAAGTAATATGCAGGAGTTTGTAATTTTTAGAATCTAATGCCAGTAATAAACCTTTCGACAAAAAATAATCGCCAACCAAGACGGCAATTTTATTTTTCCATAGTGCATTAACAGAAAAAAAACCGCGACGTTCATACGCATCATCCACCACATCATCATGTACTAATGTTGCAGTATGCAGCAGTTCTACCAAAGATGCCCCGATATACGTATTCTCCGTTACTCCGCCACACATCTGTGCGGTAAGAAAAATGAACATCGGCCGAATTTGTTTTCCTTTTCGCTGGTAGATATAATAATTTACTTTGTCGAGCAGGGGAACATGACTGCGTAAGTCATCCCTGAATTTTTTTTCAAACAATTCCAGTTCCTTTTCTATCGGCTGTTTTATTTTGTCAACAACACTGCTCAAGTTTTAAATTTTGCTTAAAGGTAAATATATTTACTAATTCGACTAAATAAGCAAGATGAAAAAAACACAAAATATAAAGATCAGGGGACTGCACCAAAAACTACTTACATTAGATATTCTCAGTCCTGACAATGCGGATAAATCGCCTTTAGTTTTATTTATTCACGGGTTTAAAGGGTTTAAAGACTGGGGGCATTTTAATCTTATTGCAGAAGCTTTCGTAAAGGCGGGATTTAGTTTTGCCAAATTCAATTTTTCTCATAATGGAACCACACCTGATGCGCTTCAGGATTTTGCCGATTTGGAAGCCTTTGGTCAGAATAATTTTACTATGGAGTTGGATGAAACGAAATTAGTTATAGATTATTTAGAGCAACAAGCAAGTCGTTCTCTTTATGATTTTGAAAAATTGTATCTGATTGGTCATAGCCGCGGTGGAGGCATTGCAGTGCTGACTGCATTTGAAGATAAGCGTGTCAAGAAATTGATAACATGGGCAAGCGTTGCTTCATTCGATAATTTATTTAAAAGTATTGATATAAATGGGTGGAAAGAAAACGGTGTGGTATATACCTTCAATTCCAGGACGAAACAAGATATGCCCTTGTATTATCAGCTTTATGAGGATTTCAGGGTAAATGCAGACCGACTCAATATTGTACAAGCGGCTAATCAGCTTACCATACCCTGGTTGATTATTCATGGCAAGAGTGATACTTCGGTTGCTGTAGCAAGTGCGGAACAATTGCATGCATGTCAACCAAAAAGTGAATTGTTTTTAATAGAAGATGCAGAACATACTTTTGGAGGAAAGCATCCGTATATTGATGAACACTTACCGCATGATACCGCATTGTTAATTCAGAAAAGTATAGCGTTTTTGACTGCTTCGTCCTAAGTAAATTTACCCACTCTTACGTTTACCAGAGGGTAGTTTGAGAGCCTAATAGTCTAATAGTTTAGTAGTTTAATATTTTAGTAATGGTATAAATTTAATTCTTATCAGAAATCAACGTAGTGGCATTGTCCGCATAAATAGTCTTAATTTCCTTAATGCCTTAATGGTAAATAATTCGTTAAGAAACAAACCACGTAGTGGCGACATCTTACGTTATGGAAGAAGCTGGATATTAACCCACCCCCAACCCCTCACGGAGGGGAGTTTGCTGTGTGCATGTTTAGATATGTTTCCTTTTTTATTAAACGGAATAATCAAAGTTGCCACGTAGTGGTAATACCTTTATAAAAACATCACCCGGAAACTAAGTTGCATAGTGGTGACACCTTTCAGAGCCGCAAAATTATAACAAAAACAATTTTCCGGCTTTTTCGGATCCGCTTATTTTTCCTATTTGTTTGAATTTTGATTGTAAGATAACTGCCGACTGTGTGGCATCTTCATTTACAACACATTTTTCGCCGTAATATTTTGCCTGAATAAACCGAATAGCATCTCCATCGTAATAGATAAACCCGGTGTGAAAATCCAGTCCGATAATGTAAAGAGCTTTGCCTTGTTTGCGGATATAATCAAAGAAGGAAGCATTATTGGTTTGTGTTAGAGAAAAGGAATGGATATCCTGTTTATCACATACGGCAGCAATAATTTGCGAAGAGGCTTGTTGCGCTAATTTCACTCTTGGAATAGTCAAACTGGCATCGCGAAGCAGTGTCGTAACGAAATAGCCGCAGGCAATAGTTCCTTGTTTTGGCGTTTCAGTAGTGCCGTAAAAATTCCATTCCGTTCCCATCCAATAAGGAAATAGCTGTAGCAGATTCGGCACTATGTATTTGTCTGCAATTTTAGAGCTTGTGGGTTTTGTTTTTTTTATCATTTCTTTTTCTTGCTGTATTTTTTCTTTCAACGCTGTATAGCTTATTTTTTCACTTGTGTCATTTATTGGCTGTTCAGATTGATGGAAATGCGTTGTGTTGGATTGGCATCCCGAGAAGGAGCAAAGCGCCATAATCAGCAATATTTTATGCATACGGATAGTTTAATGTGTATAGTAAACTGCGGGATTTCATTTTTATTGTGTATATTGTTTTCATATTTATGACAAATCACTTAGACAAACTCTCTGATGCCGAATTATTGCGCCGTTATAAAGTGGATGCAGATATGGATGCCGTGGGCTTGCTTTACAAGCGTTATTCTGTGCTCGTTTATGGTCTTTCGTACAAGTACTTGCGTCACGAAGAAAGTGCGAAGGATGCGGTGAACGATATCTTTCTGCTGATTTTGGAAAAATCGGTCAATTATGATGTTACTTTTTTTAAGACCTGGCTTTACACCTTATCTAAAAACTACTTGATGAGGGTCAACCAGAAGGAAAAATCGGCTGTTTTCACAGATTTTGAAAATAATTTGGAAAAATTTATGGAAAATGAAGAAGATGAGACTCTATATATACAGGATGTGAAAGAAGCGTCACTCCGAGAGGCTATCAGCAATTTAAATGACGAACAACGTATTTGTATTGAACAATTTTATCTGAATAAGAAATCCTATAGCGAAGTTGCTGAAATTACAGGCTTAGATTTGAATAAAGTAAAAAGCAGTATCCAAAATGGAAAACGCAATTTGAAACTTTATTTGGATAAAACAAAGCGCTGAAATTTTTCATTGACAATACAAATACAAGCAAACATGAGCTACTTCGATAAAATAAAACAATACCTTTCCGTTAAACTTTCTGCAGAGGACAAATATGCATTTGAACTGGAAATGGAGAACGACCCTTTCTTAAAAGAAGCTGTTGAGGGTTTTGAGTTGCTTCAGGCTGATACTAAAAGTTTTCCTCAATCTGAAACTGCAATAACGGATGCTATTTTAGTTGATTCATCCAAAGGAAAATCTGTTCCTCTACAAACCAATGATACAATTGCCCGAAAATCATCATCATCTCGCTTTTTGGCAATGGCTGCTGTTGTTGTGGGAATTGCGCTGGTACTCTGGTTTTTAACCCAAAGCAATAAACAACAAACACTGAATACTGATGCTATTTATGCCGGCTACTACAAACCGCTTACTCATCCGGATGCATTGGTGCGTGGCGAAAATAGCAACGCTTCTCCGGCTGTAGAAGCTTATGAAAAAGAAGATTATTTTGAAGCTGTTAATATTTACCGCAAGTTGGTGGATGTAGATTCAAATAATGTAAAAAATAAATTATTTCTGGGTATTTCATATATGAGTACTAACCAGCCACAAAAAGCTATAGCCACGCTGAGTACTTTGTTAGAATCGCAGGAATATTATCACGATATCCGCTGGTATTTGGCTTTAGCGTATTTAAAAACCAAACAAATTGACCATGCGGAAAAGTTGTTCAGTCAATTGGCCAAAGAAGATAATTTTTATCAGGAAAATGCTAAAGAAATTGCAGATAAGTTAGGCACTTCGCTGGCACAAAATTAATTTAACCTCTTGAATGGTAGATTAATAGTTGCTGCTATATAGAGTCATATATATTATTAATAAATATTACATATTGAAAATTACATAAAACAGTATGTGTGTATAAATACTCAAATTTGATACTGTGTTTAGCTTGCCTATCTGTGCAGATTTTGCACCAAACAACTATTTTATGACTATAGATTCTATGTGGTTTAAACCGCACAAAGACTAAATTTATTCATTTTGTTTCGACATTAGAATTTGTTTACAAAATCAGTGTCCAAATACTTAAAGTGATTATAGAAATCAAAATGCCCATAGTCGGAAAAACAGCAGCAAGTTCTTCATCTAATCCAAAATTGCCTGCCAGTATAGACGAAGTAATCATGGGAGGCATAGCGCATTCCAGCACACTCACTTCTGCCATCATGCCTTGTTTTTTCAATACAAAAAAAATTAGGATGTAAATAAGAAAAGGACCTAAAATCAGCTTATAAATAATGCCTGTAAAAAATGGTTTAACCGGAATATGACTGATTTTAAACTGAAATTGCATACCCAGGGATAAGAGTGCCAAAGGTACCATCCATCCCCCAATAAAATTGAGCACTTGCAAAATAGGAGCTTGCAGGAGTTTTGCGGGAACAAACAAGCTGAAAATAAAGACTAAAAACGGCGGAAAGGTGAGTAATTGCTTACTGATTTTTGTCCAGTTCAATTTTCCGCTGCTGAAGTATGTTGCCATAAAAATACCAAGCGTTGACATAATAAGAAAACTGCCGGGTTGGTCAACAAAGATGGCATACTGCAGACTCTCTGCGCCGTAGAGATAAGTCAGAACGGGATAGCCAACAAAGGAGGTGTTGCCCAAGCCACAACACAATACGATACAAGCAAAAGTTTTGTTGCTATAACCCAAGAATCGTTTCATGAGGTAGGCAAAAATAATGCAACCTAGAAACAAAAGCCAGGCAGCACCGACAGGGATAAGCACCGTTTTGTTTAATGTAATATATGGGATTTTACTCAGCACAATTGCCGGAAGAGAGATGTATAAGATAAAACGATTAATCTTTTTATAAATAAAACGCTTATCCGGGAATGCAAATTGCCAACTTATGCCCAGCAAAAAAAACAGTAAAAGACTGACCGGTTTATGCAGGATGTCCATCGCTTAGTCCAAGTTTAAATTCTAAAATATTTTCATCCGGTGAGAATGGTTTTACACTATTTAATCCCAATTCATTTATCACTTCTAAAATTTCCATGTTGGGATAATAGAGTGCCTGCAATGGAATTAAACCAATGAGTTCACTGCCGTTTACGCTCACCCCAACCTCTTCTGACAGTATTTTAACAGCCCTGAAAACATCCAAGATTTTGCTTTCATAAATCTGTGTGATATTCATAGAAACCTGGGCACACAGAAACGCTTTCTGATACCATCCTATAGCTTTTACATACTGAAACGGAAATGGCTGATCAGTTTTTCGGAGGCTTCTGATTTTTGCAGCTATTGTTTTTGCTATATGTTCATCTTGAGTATTTAAGTTGATATTATAAGCAATTAAAAAATCACGTGCACCCAATGCCATCATCCCGAATTTCTCATAGAAAACTTGTTTGCCAAAATCGGGTTTCCATTCGGGCAAATGGATTTTTCCGGCGATGCTTTCATATTCACCTTTGCGCAAATCGGCTAAATTTTTACGTGATGCATTGCTCGCCGACTGCTCATAGAGATAAACAGGGATGTCTAATTCATCACCGATTTTTTTGCCTAAAGTATGACTGAGTAAAACAGCATCCTGTATCGTGCAGTTTTGCAGCGGGATAATAGGAAAAACATCGCAAGCCCCCATGCGCGGATGGCTGCCATTTTGCACACGCATATCTATTAATTCGCACGCTTTTTTTACAGCCTTGTATCCGGCTTGAATGATTGCATCCGGCTTGCCTGCAAATGTAAATACAGTGCGGTTGGCATCATAGCCCATATCAGTGTTTAACAATGTGATATCCGGTGTGTTTTTAATTTCATCAGCTATACTATTTATGATGTGTATATTTCTTCCTTCCGAAAAATTCGGCACACATTCAAACAATACGTCCTTTTTTGAAAACATGTACGAAAGTAGGAAATATTACATTTTAATGTTACAAACTTGGGTTATTTAAAAAAAAGCTCAACAACAAGTGAATCGTACTGAAATAGAGTTACAAAATTTTATTCATCCGGCTTACCCACCTGTGTAAAATACCCAGAGAGAATTTACTGTGTGGATGTTTGGAAATATTTCCATTTTTGTGGAAACTCGTTGATTTGGTTCTGACGTGTAGTTGCACATAGGATTAGTTAAGTAGTTAAATAGTTTAGTAGTGGTACAAATTTTATTCTTTTCAGAAAGCCACGTAGTGGCATTGTCCGCATAAAAATTCTTAATTT
>CAZPBT010000016.1:0-2044 GCA_964584555.1 uncultured Chitinophagales bacterium | reverse complement strand
CAACATTAAAGAACAGAGCGAGCTAGTATTTATACCAGTAAGCGGTTTATTATCAATACCAACACAAAAATGACAATAATAGCAGGCTGAATTTTAAATAAAGCTACTTCATTGGTATTGAAACGCATTTGTGCATAATCTTTTTTCAGAGCTTCTCCAAAAGCGAAGAAGAATGAAAATATACTGAAGGGTGCCATCAGACTAATCCAGATAGGTACGGGTAAATTCATCAGTATGATAATTATTAACCCAAGATAAATCGGATACAGCAGTACTGATTTTGCGTATTTTTTTCTGAGTGCCGCATCTTGATAGATTTCCAAAGTAGCAAACTCCATGATATACTTTGTAATGGCTTGTATAAATTTTCTCAGTATAAGTATGGCTATTAGAGCAATTGCAATTGTGATATAAACCGGAAATTTGAGTTGGTGCATAATAAATCCGGTATCTCCTTCTGCGGCGATGGGTGCTATCATCAGGTAGCCAAAAAAACCGATATATCCGTGTCCTGCAAAATAGCAATTAAACAAAAAGGAATAATTTCGGCTTTTTTGTTTACTAACAATAAAATGAAACAAGAAACCAATTGCCAAACTAGTCAGAGGTCCCACTGCTGCAATCCAGATTTGTTGCATTTGATTTAAAGAATGTTGGTCATAGTCTACATAATTATGGTGCATACTCAAAGATGCCGCATGAAAGAACAGGGCGCATAAATAATGTCCTGTTTCATGTAAAGTCATCTCTATTATAGCGGCAATGACCATGAGTAACACGGCATTTATTATGAGATTCCTGAAGTTTTTCATGCGTATGTTTAAACTGAATATTGATTTATTTCTCTAGTTTCTTTTGTAAAGTTTTAGCCCGCTGGTCATCGCCCGTATGCGACCAACCCGGTGCATCAAATATATAATGCAGCTTATCTTTAAGCGTAGGTGCCGTTTTTACATCCCGGATAATATTACCTAATTCATGAAAAGTGATATAAAATAGATTATACGAGTGAATATTGCTAGTAATGCCATAGATTGGTTGTTCCTCATCTTCTACTTGGAATGTTCCCAAAATCCTGTCCCAAATGATAAAAATACCCCCATAGTTTTTATCCAAGTACTTGATATTGCTGGCATGGTGAGCACGATGATGAGAAGGTGTGTTGAAAATATATTCAAACCAACGAGGTAATTTCTTTACAGTTTCTGTATGTGGCAAAAACTGGTAAATCAGATTGATTTGATGTAATGTCATAATCATTAGCGGGTGAAAACCAATCAGCACTAATGGAATATACCAAACATCTTTATATAATAATTCCAGCCAGCTTTGACGTAATGCGACAGCGAAATTGATATTAGTGGAAGAATGATGATTGACATGTGCCGCCCATAATAGTCTGATTTCGTGACTGAGGCGATGATGCCAGTAAAAGGCAAAATCTTGAAAAAACAAAGCTAGTATCCAAACCCACCAATGCGATTTGTTCCAGCTTAAGCTTGCAAATTCCCGAATAGTATCAGGTCCTAAATTGTGAAAAATACGAAATTGATAAAACCAAAGCAGATAACCAATGGCAATAGCTTTCATGGCTAAATCTATTACTACAGAGCCTAAACCTAAGCCAATACTGGCAGCAGCATCCTTGTAATAATCAATACCCGGATGTAGTTTTTTATAAACATAAAAATAGAACTCTACACAAATGAGCAAAATAAATCCCGGTATGGCATAGGTGACCGGATCATTGAAATCTAGGGGGTTAAATAGAGTAAACATAATTGTAAGATACGGATTTTTTTGCTAAAAATTATGCTGACATTGCTACAACCTACGAGGTTGAATAAGATAAGACTGGATGAAAGATGGCAACTTTATTGCATTTTAGTCGTCAACCTACGAGGTCACATGTGGTATTCTGTTGAATATGATTAGTGAAGAATTGTATTTGTAACCTACTATTAAAAAAGCCCGCGAATCTCGCGGGCTTTTTTTTATGTAATTTATTTTTCTTGCTGATTAACCGACAATAGCCGTGTACATG
>CAZPBT010000015.1:0-23743 GCA_964584555.1 uncultured Chitinophagales bacterium | reverse complement strand
TAAGAAAACTTTTACGTGTAATAATGAGCATGTCTTGCTGTGGCAACGCATGTAAATCCTGATTGCTTATTTTGCCATATGCAGTAGGAGAGAGTCCTGAATTATCTACTACTGCAAATTGTTTTAAAGAGTCGGTTGCAATAGTAAAATCAGCTATATTACCGGACACATTGAAGTTTATTTTTTTTACTTCAAATGGATTGGTGATGTCCCAAATTTCAACATTCGGCGACATGTTTTGTATGATAAATTTTGATACATTACCCGTGCCTGCCGAAGCAGCATTTCTGAATAAAAATGAGGAGCCGTTATATTTTAAATCGGAGATGGCATTCACTTGTAAAAAATCGAGCCAACCTTTGGTATTAAAATCACCGTTGCGTTCAAAACTCAAAGTAAACTGAGGGCTGGAAACCGGATTAGGAAAAGTGAATAGTTGTTGTTTGTACACCGCAGGATTAAAAATTCCGGGATAGGGTTCAATTACATTACCCATATTGAGTGTTTGTACATTCCCGTTGAAATTTAATGAAAAGGATGAGCCGTATGTCATTGAATTTGATGCCACTGCTAAATTGGCTTTTAGCGGATAAGTAGTATTGATATTGGGAAAAGAAAAGGTATAATTTTTAGAAGGAGTACTGCCAAATTCATCACCGAGAAATATTCTGCCGGAGTGTGCTATATTCACTTTTTCTTCTTCTATAAAAGCGTAATCATTATAAGTAGTAAAAGTTTGTGAGGGTGTTTGTGCAGATGTACCAATGCTACTGATTATTTTGTTTGTCCCGTTATCTGTCGTGATGAAAAAATATTGTTTATCACTGTAAAGATGTTTGGTGGCTGTAAAAAGTTGAGTGGACGTATTATATTTCCAAGTATCCGGACCGGGTAAATAAACCAATACATAATCGCCGTTTTGTACACGACTGCTATTGGCTACTACTAGTTTAAGCGGAAGTTCTACTACATCAGTTTCACAATCTGCTCCGGCAAGTTCCGGCAGCATACCGCCGCGATGCCCGAATATTCTTATATTATTGGGATTGACCTGGTCAATATTGATGCCTAAATTTTTAAAAAAATTATAATCCAGTTTATAAATGCCTTCTTTTTCTATTCCTATCTTATAAAAAGTGCCTTGCTGCAAAATGGAGTGCGTAGGATAAATTCTTTCGTTAGAAATGCTGTTTTTTTGAGTTGAAGCTGATACTTGATAATGCAGATTAAACGAAGTCAGTATTTCATAATTTCCATTATTCAATCTAAATGGCAATACCTGAAAGGTATGTATTGTTTTAAGCCCGGATTTTCCGGAGAAATGTTGTGCAGCAACCTGGCTTTCGATGATTTTTTTTTGATTTTCTGTTAATTTATTTTGGTCTATTATGGCAAAAACCTCATCAGAAATAGAAAAATCATACGTTTGGCCATTATTTTCTACAGTGAATGCATAAAATGGAAGAAAATTCCAGGCACTGTTTAGATTGCAGTTTGTAAAAGTTAATTGCTTGTTATTTATATCCCAGTTTAACTGGATATTTTGTGATTTCTTGAAAGCATCTTGTGCAAATACTTGACTAGCAAAAGTAAAACAAATTAAAAGTAGCGTAAATATTTTGCGCAAAAAACTCATGCCGTCAATTGAAATTCAGTATTAATTAGATTTAAAATGTAGAATTCAGATCATTTTTCGCATTTATCTTTTGCAAGTTTACAACAATTCACAATATTAAGTAATAAATTCCGTTAAATAAGTTGCACGAAATGTTTGGTAAAATGAAAATAAAACTTTATTTTTGGTCTTTATATCTAAATATAAAGCCAACAACAATGACTTTAAAGAGAATTAATTACTTATTGTTCCTCACAATATTCGCAGGAACTTTAGCCGTAGGATGTAAGAAAGGCAGTAGCGGTGGTTCTTCATCGACAACCGGATGGACTTACAATGACAAAAAATGGGGTGGTTTTGAAAAATCAAACAACACTAACCAGATTACAGGACCAAACCTGGTACTCATTGAAGGTGGTACATTTGTTATGGGAGCTACAGAGCAAGATTTGCTTTATGATAATAACAATATCCAACGCAGGATAAGTGTTTCATCTTTTTATATGGATGAAACAGAAGTTAAGAACATTGATTATAATGAATACATTTATTGGTTAGAGCGTGTGTTTGGTACAGACCATCCGCAATATGTAAAAGCTGCAAAACCGGACTCTATGTGCTGGAGAAGAAATCTGGCATACAACGAGCCTTATGTGAAATATTATTTTACTCACCCCGCATACAATACTTATCCTGTTGTTGGTGTAAGTTGGTTGCAAGCTAATGAGTATTGCAAATGGCGTACAGATCGTGTAAATGAAATGATTTTGGTAAAAGAAGGTTATTTAGATTTGAATACCAACCAAAAAAATGAAGATAACTTCAATACTGAAGCTTATGCATACGGCATGTATCAAGGTGCAACTAAAAAACAAAAAGAAGACCTCAACCCAAATGGTGCAGGACAGCGCAATGTGAATTTCAAAGATGGTATTTTATTGCCTGATTACAGACTCCCAACAGAAGCTGAATGGGAATACGCTGCTTTGGGCTTGAGAGGTAATATGCCTTTGAAAGGAGAAGAAGTTGTTTCTGACAGAAGAATTTACCCTTGGGATGGTGCTACATTCCGTTATCAAAAACATAACAAATCACAAGGTGACTTCATGGCTAACTTTATGAGAGGAAGAGGTGACTATATGGGGGTTGCAGGTGCTTTAAATGATAATGCAGAAATCACTTCTGATGTTCATGCAAACATGCCTAATGATTTTGGTTTATTTAATATGGCGGGTAATGTAAATGAGTGGACCATGGACGTTTATCGCCCGATGACAGAATCAGATGCTCAAGACTTGAACAGCTTCCGTGGTAATGTATTTACCACCATGTCAACTGAAGAAGGATTAGACAGTATGGGACGTATTAAATACGTTCGTGAAAATGACGAGGATTTGACAAATAGAAGAAATTACCGCAAATCTTATGCAATAGATTATAATGACGGTGATTCATCTTCTGAAGTAGAATATCAGTATGGTATTTCTACTTTGATAAACAACAAAGCAAGAATTTACAAAGGTGGTTCATGGAGAGACAGAGGTTATTTCCTTTCTCCTGGTACACGCCGTTTCTTGAATGAAGACCAAAGTACTGATGATATTGGTTTTCGTTGCGCAATGGTACGCGTAGGCTCACCTGATGGAAATTTCTTTGGTGGAAAAGCATTCAGCGAAACAAATAAAGTAGTAAACAAAAACAATAAATCCAGAAAATACAAATAATAGTCGATTCTTATCCACTAAAAAGTCCTGATTCATTCAGGACTTTTTTATTTTTACATCATGCAAATTTCAGCTCTTTATCAACTCTTTTTAAATTCGGACGGGATAACTACGGATACCCGGAATATACAAGCAAATCAAATTTATTTTGCCCTAAAAGGCAGTTCCTTTAATGGGAATATATTTGCCTTGCAAGCCCTGGAAAACGGAGCCGGCTATGCAATAGTTGATGAAGCAGCCTATGCCGTAAATGAACGCTGTATTTTAGTAGAGGACGTTTTGGAAACGTTGCAACAGCTCGGATTGTATCACAAGAAACAAATTCAGCCTAAGCATACAATAGCTATTACCGGATCAAATGGCAAAACAACGACTAAAGAATTAGTGAATGCTGTTTTAGCGACTACATATAAAACACATTATACCAAAGGTAATCTGAATAACCATATTGGAATTCCGCTCACATTATTGCAAATGCCTGCCGGCACTGAGATAGCCATCATAGAGATGGGTGCCAATCATCAGCATGAAATAGAAGCTTATTGCACTTATGTAGAACCTGATTTTGGGATAATAACAAACTGCGGAAAAGCCCATTTGGAAGGATTTGGTGGGGAAGAGGGAATAAGAAAAGGAAAAGGAGAGTTGTATGATTATCTAAAATCGAATAACGGACATGTTTTTGTAAATGGTGATGACAAGCAGTTGTTGGCTATGTTGGAGGAACGCAGTATTACAGCTTTTACGACATATGGCAATTCTGAAATAAATAATTATTACGCCACTATTTTAAATGAAAATCCCTATTTGAAAATACGGTTTGAGAACACGGAAATAGATGCAAACTTATTCGGTTCTTATAATTTCACCAATATGATGTGTGCCATAGCTGTCGGCAAATATTTTGGAGTTGCCAACCCTGAAATAAAACAGGGCATAGAAGGCTACACACCACAAAATGCACGTTCGCAAGTCGTAGAATTTAATGGTGCTGAAATTATTTTGGATGCGTATAATGCCAATCCGTCCAGTATGCAACATGCATTAGAAAGTTTTTCAAAACCTGATGTAATAAACAAATGGGTGATTTTAGGTGATATGTTTGAACTGGGTGAATATGCAGCTAATGAACATCAATTTATCGCAGACCTTTGCAAGCAATTACATTTCGAAAAAATTGTTTTAGTGGGAAATGAATTTTTCAGAACATCTGTCACTTCATCCGAGATGATTAAGTTTCCTACAACACTTGATGCCAAAAACTGGTTCTTGCAGCAAGAACTTTCAGGAAAAACGATATTGTTGAAAGGCTCTCGTGGCATGAAAATGGAAAGTTTGCTTAATGCTATTTAACTTGCTACTTATTTGCTTCCTGAGTGTAGTAAATAAGCCTTAAAAAATCCGTTTAAATCGCCATCCAATACATTATCCGGATTGGTGGACTTAAATCCTGTACGCAAATCTTTTACCCAACGGTCATCCAGCACATAACTGCGAATTTGTGAACCCCATTCGTTTTTCATTTTTTGTGCTTCTATGGCATCGCGTGCTTCCAGTTTCTTGCGCAATTCTTCTTCATACAATCTGGATTTCAACATCTTTAATGCTGTTTCTCTGTTTTGTATTTGAGAACGCTGCGTTTGGCATTCGCAAACAATTCCCGAAGGAAGATGGCGCACACGTACAGCAGATTCTGTTTTATTCACATGCTGTCCTCCCGCACCTTGTGCTCTGAAAACGTCCCATTCCAAATCGGCAGGATTGATATTGATTTCAATGGAATCATCGACTACGGGATGAACAAACACCGAACAAAATGATGTCATGCGTTTGCCTTGTGCATTAAAGGGAGATATGCGCACCAAACGGTGTACACCGTTTTCACCTTTTAGCATGCCAAAAGCATAATCGCCGTCAATTTCGATGGAAACGCTTTTTATTCCGGCTACATCACCCGCCTGATAGTCGAGTTCAGTTACTTTATAGCCGTTTTTATTAGCCCACATAGTGTACATACGCAAAAGCATACTGCCCCAGTCACAGGCTTCCGTACCACCTGCCCCCGCATTAATTTCGAGTATGGCACTCAGGCTGTCTTCTTCATTTTTCAGCGTAGATTTAAACTCGTTTTCATCGAGATTTTGAATAATTAAATCGTATTGGGCATCTACTTCAGGTTCTTCTACTTCACCTGCATCATAAAATTCTTTCAATACAGTTAAATCATTGAAGTCGTTTTCAATGTTTCGGTATAAATCTACCCAGTATTTGTTTTGTTTGATTTCTTTTAAAAGCGTTTGCGCTTTGATTTGGTCGTTCCAAAATTCAGGTGCTAATGTTTTGGCTTCGTCGTCTTTAATTTGTTCTGTCTTGACATCGACGTCAAAGATACCTCCTTAGAGCATGCACCCTTTCTTGAAGAGAAGAATATTGTTCGTTGGTCATAAGTCTATTTTTTAAGATGCAAATATACAAGGTTTCACACGGAATAAAAATAGCCCGAAAAAATCGGGCTATTTGAAAAATTTGACTAAAGAATCAGAAGATGTAGGAAAATTTCATGTTTGCCATCAATCCCATATAAGGTGCTCCGACAAAGTATTGCTGTTTTTTATTATAAACATTATTGATAGTTGCTGTTACATTGAAATGATCATTTAAAAATTTAGGAGTATAAGAAATATCCAAGTCCATATCATGTGTCGGTTTAGTACGTCCGATAAAGTTGCCGGATAACACAGGGAATCCTGCACTCCAGTTAAAGCGCACGCCTATATTCAATCCATATTTTTCACCATTCCAGTTTACACCTGCATTTACACGGTGTTTAGGTGAGTTGAGCGCAACATATCCGTAAGTTGAGCCTTCCACCTGTACAGAATCTTTATCTACGAAAGAATAATTAGCCATTACGGAAAGCCCTTTAGGTAAATAAACTTGTGTCGCGAAATCAATTCCGTAAACAGTTAAATCACCGATATTGCGAGTTACTAAAAGCATGTTTGGACCACCTGCTTCATTTGGTGTAATAACACCTATTGGCAAGTTTTCTACCGCTTTTCTAATCAGGCTTACAAATTCATCGCTTGCTGTTCCATTTTTGTTGCCACCAAATTTTTCACTGTTGTCCAAAAACATATTCATAGCCAGTTTCACTAAGTCATTCAAGCCGTTATAGTTTGTTGATATTTGTGGTCCCAAATAATCCATCATTCTGTCGGCATCAAACAATACGGCAGGAGTTAATAATTCAACCGGAGCTAAATAATTTTTGAAATCTGTACGATAAACATCACAAGAAATGCCCAGCATTTTTCCAACTAAGCCTTTATAGCCTAATTCATAAGTATAAGTCATTGTAGGTGTCAATCCTTTCACGTCCTTGATGTCTTTCCATTTGTCTTGATTAGAAACAAATTTTTGTTCAGCCGTACTCAGATTTTTCACCACTTGAGGCATATCTCCGGGTATAGACTGCGGGATAATCTGATTGACAATCATATCCATAAGAGGCAAAATAGGAGAGTTAGGATCAATGCCTGCCTGAGAGCTGAACTGACTTCTGATGGCAGATAAAATGCCTTGCCATGCAGTTTGATTATAAGATAAATCACCTACATTATGATAACCATTTGAATAGGGTGAAACATATTGTGGCAATACTTGACCATCATAAAAAGGATTAGCATTATAGGTATAATGGAATCCGCTTCGCGGAGTACCCACATTTCTGATTTCGATACCCATTGGTATTTCACCTTGTTTTACATCTACATAATAAGCAGCAGATGCCGGATTTTTAAATGCACGGTTGAAGGTGAATCGCAGATTGTGTCCTGTTGCCGGTTTATACATGATACCCACCTTAGGCGATACCATTAGTTTTTTTGCAGCATTGTTATAATCTAAACGAGTAGCGGCAATTACTGAAAAACGAGGATGTAATTTGAAATCTCCTTGTAGATAAACGCCATATTCATCAATATTATCTTTATCTTCATATTTTCCGTTTAAGGTGCCTTTTGTATCCGGACGCGTCCAAAATCCGTCGAAACCATAAATCAGATTGATTCGTTTTTTCAGCAATGAAGCAGCATGTTGCACTTGAAATGAGTACATTTTAGATAAGTCAATATATCTTCCACCTACTGGAACAACGTAAGTGTTTCTTGAATTATTGCCATTCATATAAACCTGAACGAATAAGTCTTTCCACTGAAAGCGTGCCTGGGCCCAGCTATATGTCCAGCCTTTGTTTTGCCATGCACCAACAGGACTGGTAATTAATCCGTTGCTGACATTAACACCTCCTGCCATCACGATATTGAAGTCTTCTTTAATTCTGATATCAAAACGGGAATCAATTTGTCCGTTTAAGATGCGCTCATCTCTTTCATTATTTATTGCCTTTCCACGGTTTTTGGGGTCAATTGTACCATCAGGAAGATAATAATACACACTGTCTGAAGATGCCATAAAATGTACGACTTGTGAAGGGTCACCCAAATCGCTGTATCGCCAGTCATGTCCGGTAAAGAATTTGGATGAAATACGATAACCCAATTTGACATTCGGGTTTTTATTGGCGATCGTATCTGCATGGTAAAAACCGAGCGTAAATAGAGTACGGTCTTTCAATTTTTCATAATCAAATCTCGGATTATCGCGATTTATAGTGTTTAGTGTGTCTTTAATACGCACTCTAAATCCAATTGCTGTATAAAAACGAGTTTCTTGTTTATCAATGGGAGATTTAGTGAAAATGTGAATTACCCCATTATTGGCATTTGGACCATATAATGCAGCAGCAGGCCCTTTGAGTACTTCAATACGTTCGATGTCTTCATCAGTAGTGGTTAACATCGAATACATGTTTAATCCGGTATTGGGTAATTTGGCAACACGATAATCTGTCAAAGACATGACATCACTTGTGAAATAGCCGTTGAAGCCGCGTACAGATGGCTGTCCGCCTTGCACTCCGGTTCTTTGTACCTGTACACCCGATACATTTTTGATGATATCACTAATTCCGGTACTTGCTTTATTTTGAATGGCAGCTGCATCCACTGTCGCAATTGAAGCCGGAGCGTCTAAAAGTTTCTCTTTTTTACGACTACCTGAAATAACCACCACATCCAAAGTCGTTTCTGCTTCGCCCATTTTAAAATCATAGGTTTGGCTTTTAGTAACAGCAAGGCGTTGGTCTTCATAACCCACATAAGTAAATACTAAAACCTCGCCTTCGTTGGCTTTTATTTCATACTTACCATCGAAATCGGTAACGGTACCACGTAGTTTATCTGTTTCAACAAAGATATTTACACCAATTAAGGCTTCGCCTGATTTTTTATCAGTTATCGTACCTTGAATAGTATATTCTTTATTTGATTTACGTACTACAACTTGAGGAAGTTCTTTTTTGTTTTTTAGTTTGGTGCTGTCATCTTCAGTTTGCGCACTTAAAATTTGTGTAAACAGGGCAAAAAAGACGAGCAGACAAATGGCTTTTAATCGGAACATAAAATGAGCTTTAATTAAACAACCCACAAAGCTAATTCAAATTAAACTTATCTATAACGAATAGAATTGCATAATTGTTAACATCTGAAATTTACACCATAAGAATTAACTGGAAATGGTTAGAATTTTGTCATTTATAGCCAATTTTTAGATTGAAGATTGGCAAGTTTAACTTTAATAAAAATGTTGTCTGTTATTTTTTTAGTTTTAGTGTATGTTTTTTATATTCATTTACTTTTTCCCGAGTCCAGCTCATAGGGATGCTTTCTCCATTCAGCCATTTTTCCAATAAGTTTTTATAGTAGGGACTAGCAATATTGGCAGAATTTCCCAAAGGCATCACTACGGTAGAATTGTCAAAATTGGAAAAGTCTATAATCTGTCTGTAGGATACGCTGCTCAACTCACCGCCAAATTTGTCCATACTCATGATGTATGTTTGGAATGGAGTGTCTGTATCTCCGCCTATAGGTATGGGGCCAATATCAAAAACTCTGTCCATAGGTGGTTTTATAGAAAATGGATGCGGAAAAACGATAGCATGCAATTTGCCCCAAATCCATTTCTTCGGGTTAGTGCCATAATTCAGTTTGAGCCAGTCGATAGCTGACTTAAATCCATCTTTCAATAATTTTTCTTTACCACCAGCATTTTTCAGCCAAAAAGAATCCGGGTTATCCAAAATGCGAAAGAGGATAGGCGTATTATGCCCTAAAAATGAACATACCGGATCTATTTGTCCGTGTGAGCCTTTGCCCATTAATTCATCAATTAGTGATTTGTCCGCAATAGCAGACTCCAAGACTTTTTTAATGAGCATCCATTTAGTTACTTTATAAAAACTTGCAGGCAAGCTGTCTGCATTTAATACACCATCCCATTGTAGCAACATGTCTTTATAATTATTCAATTCAGCAGCATCAAACTCAATATCTTTGTAGTAGGTTTTAAATTTCTCTGTAGGTGTGCAATAAAAATCCATTTGCATTGCCACATAATCTTTTGGTTCAGTTTTGGTGTGGCTATTCAGTATTTTTTCTAAACGATTAGCCCGATAACCATTCATATAAATATCACCTAAAAAATAAGGATAATCATCGGGTTCTACTTTGTGATTAGCGGTTATAACATACCCCTTTTCCGGATTTAATACATGTGGCATTTGCTCAAACGGTACAAACGATTTCCAGTCGTGTTCTCCTGTCCAGCCTTGTTGTGGCAGTAGTGCTTCTTCTTTTGTTCTTACAGGCACTTTTCCTGAATTATAATAACCAATATTTCCGGCAGTATCAGCATAAACAATATTAAGCCCAGGCGCAGTAATACATTTTACCCCATCTACAAAATCATTCCAGTTTTTTGCTTTGTTTAATAAAGACCAGCCCAGTAATGCTTTTCCCGGTTGCAAGGCCATAGAACATAAGGTAAGTTTTGCCGCACTGCCATTTATTATATCTGAAATAACTGTACCGTGAACAGTATTGTATATTTTCTCGACATGGGGCAAGTCTGCATCCTTTATAAATATTTTTTCTTCTAAAATGTCTGTTTCTTTTAACTTGCCTTCGTGCATGTAAGAAGTACATGTATCATCGGTAAATTTTTCGACAAATACACTTTCGATATCGGTAAATGAAAGTGTTATTCCCCAGCCGATAGCCTCATTATGACCGATTTGCACGAGTGGCAAACCGGGACAAGTAACACCGCTTACTTTTAAATCATTACAATCCAGATGATTGAGATACCAGATATTGGGATTGCGCAGAGCGAGATGCGGGTCGTTACATAAATACGGCATGCCGGTTTTGGTTTTATTGCCTGAAATTGTCCATGCATTACTACCGTTTATACTAGGCATATAGGGCCCGTTTAAAGCATGAAATTTACCCGAAATATCAATGTGGTTAAATTCTATGCCTTTTGGAAGTGTTACCGGATTTTCTTTGGGGTAAGTATTATTGAGTTCAGCTGCAGCTTCTGCCCCTACTGTATCTATGAGCTTGGCTCTGATAATTTCATCATACCAGCCCCAGCTTAAAAGCGAAATCATCAATCGGCTGAATGCCGCTACATCCATAGGTTCCCATAACTCAGGAGCAATCTTTAGTAACTTAAATTCGATGGGTAATTGAAAATCGTCAGACTGGATGTAGGCATTTACTCCGGCACAGTATGCATGTATAATCTGCTGTTCTTCTTTGGAAAAAAAATCCCAATCTTGCATGGCTACACGCTCGAAGCCGAAGGTACGCGAAACACGATCTGTATCTAAAGCATCTTTGCCGATAATTTCGCTTAATTTACCACGTGCTGCTCTTCGGTTTATTTCCATTTGAAACAAACGATCTTGCGCATGGGCAAAGCCTTGTGCAAATAATCCGTCGTACATGTTTTGAGCAAAAATGTGTACAACACCCCATTCATCACGAATAATTTCAACATCTTGTTCTATTCCTTTTACCTGTACATTACCGTCAATCTTTGGCAGACGGGTTTGGCTCATTTGTTTGATAACAGGTTTTAAAACAAGACCACTTATATTATGAAGAATAGACATGTGATTTTCAAAATTAAACAACAAAGATACACTTAAATGGTGATATGGAAATGGACTGCCAAAATTGATATGCATTAGAACTTCCGTTAAGCAGAATTTTCTATCTTTAGTTAATGAAAAAATCGGTGAAGTGGAAAATTGCACAGCAATTGGAGTATAAATGGTGGAGCCGATATCTGGAAAATAAAAACCCGGAAGCCTATTTAAAGTGGAAGTTGAATTATTGGCAAGATTTGCTAAAATCTGTAGAAGCGTTTATTTCCTTGCCTGAGCAAAGAACTGTTTTAGATGCAGGTTGTGGCCCTGCGGGAATTTTTATGGCATTGGGAAATAATGCGGTTACTGCCATAGACCCTTTGCTGAATAAATACAAAGAATTGATTCATTTCGACGAAACGAAATATCCTTTCGTTGCATTTCAACAATGTACGATAGAAGAACTCGATGAAAAAGATAAATTTGATTACATCTTTTGTATAAATGCCATTAATCATGTTAATGATTTAAATCTAAGCTATGATAAATTGATTAGTACATTAAAACCTAATGGTTATCTTATCATTTCAACAGATGCACATCGTTCAACGTTTCTAAAAAAAATATTCCAATGGCTCCCGGGAGATATGTTACATCCGCATCAATACAGCATGGAGGAATACGATGCTTTTTTGAAAGAGCGGAGAATGAAAATTATTAAAAATATGCTCTATAAGCAGGAGCTGATTTTTGACTATATAATTACTATTGCTCAAAAATTATAAATGAATCACTTCGCCATAAGCTGCAGCAAATGCTTCCATGACGGCTTCGCTCATAGTAGGGTGAGGATGCACAGATTTTAAAATCTCTTTCCCAGTAGCTTCCAAATTTCTGGCTACGACAATCTCTGCTATCATTTCTGTTACATTTTCTCCTATAAAATGCGCACCTAAAATCTCGCCGTATTTTTTATCCACTATTACTTTTACAAATCCATCTGTTTTTCCACCTGCTTTTGCTTTGCCACTGGCACTGAATGGAAATTTACCGACTAATATGTCCATTCCTTTGTCTTTAGCTTGTTGTTCCGTAATGCCAACACTTGCCACCTCCGGTGAACAATAAGTACAGCCTGGGATATTGTCGTATCGCAAGGGTTGAGGATGATGCCCAGCAATATGCTCAACAGCAATAATTCCTTCGGCACTGGCCACATGTGCCAAGGCAGGCCCTTTTACAATATCACCGATTGCAAAAATTCCTTCTACATTCGTTTGATAAAACTTATTGACTTTTATCTTGTCGTTTTCCATTTCAATTCCGCATAACTCCAATCCGATATTTTCCAAGTTAGATTTTATCCCAACTGCACTGAGTACTACATCGGCAATGATATTTTGTTCTCCATCTTGTCCGTTTACAAAGAGATGAACTTTATTTCCTTCAATTTTGGAAGATATTACCCTGGCTGAAGTTTTAATCGTCATGCCTTTCTTTGTGAATATTTTTTCCAATGTTTTACCTACTTCTTTGTCTTCATTTGGAAGTATAGTATCAAAAAATTCAATGAGTGTTATTTTTGTACCAAGCGTATGATAAAATTGTGCAAACTCTACACCAATAGCACCTACACCGACAATCACCATGTTTTCAGGTTGTATGGGCATAGTCAGTGCTTTGCGGTAGTCAATGATATATTTGCCGTCTATGGGCAAAGAAGGTATTTGTCTGGCTCTGCTACCCGTTGCTAATATGATATTTTCTGCTTTAATGATTCTGATATTTCCTTCGGCAGGAGTTACTTCCACTCGTTTTCCCGGGAGAACTTTTCCATAGCCCGAAATGACATCAATCTTATTTTTTTTCATTAGAAACTGCACCCCTTTGCTCATACTTTCAGCAACGTTTCTGCTGCGTTTAACGATTGCAGAAAAGTCGGCATGTGCCGATGCCGATTCGATGCCGTAATCGGCTGCATGTTGTAAATAATCAAACACCTTAGCACTTTTTAGCAAAGCTTTAGTAGGAATACAACCCCAGTTGAGGCAAACTCCACCTAAATTTTCTTTTTCTACTACAGCGGTTTTCAAACCTAACTGAGCTGCCCGAATAGCGGCAACATAACCTCCGGGACCGGAGCCAATAACTATAATGTCGTAATTATTCATGAATAATAAGTTGATCTCTTTGTAATTCTATCAAATTGTTCGTGTTAAATAATACATCAGCTACTAACATGAAATTATTCAAGATATGCACTAATTCATTATTTGAAATATTCCCAGTCTTTACCAAAAGTAATTTTTCCGGTTTGTTAAATAAAATATGGCTTTCTAAGAAATCTGCATCTTTGGTAATAATAATTCTGTTTTCATTTTCTGCAATTTGAATGAGTTGCATATCCGTACTTTCGTTTTTTTGTATCAAGCCAAGTGTATGAATAACATCAAACACCATTTCTCTCAGTAAGTAAGATATTCTCCTGGGGAGTTGAGCATCTATCAAATAATTCATGATGCTGGCATATAAATACTTTTTACTTGAATCAGCTTAGTGGCATATTCTAAGCAAGACAAAATATCTTCTCTTTCCAAATCTTCATAATCTTCCAATATTTCCTCAATACTCATTCCACTGGCCATAAGTTCTAAAATCATTTCAACAGGATAGCGCATCCCTCGAATTTTGGGTTTCCCATGGCAAACTTCGGAGTTGAGAGTGATTCTGTTTAAATAAATTGACATAAACAAATATAGACATTAACTCAAGAAATGTTCATACAAATTTGTAATTTTAGCTAAATTATTTTGATGGAATTAAAATCAAAAATTAAGACAGTTAGCGAAAATATTTTCAATGAATTAGTAGCCATTCGCAGGCATCTACATGAGCATCCGGAATTGAGTTTTCACGAAAAAGAAACGATGCTTTTTGTTGCTCAAAAGCTAAGCGAATATGGCATCGGCCATACAACTAATATTGGCGGTTTCGGAGTTGTAGGTTTAATAAAAGGAAGAAACCCTGAAAGCAAAACTATTGCTTTGCGTGCTGATTTGGATGCCTTGCCCATCGAAGAAAAAAATACTTGTAGCTATATATCAAAAAATGAAGGCGTGATGCATGCCTGCGGGCACGATGTACATACTACTTGTTTGCTCGGTGCTGCACGGATTTTATCACAATTGAAAGATGAATTTGAAGGTACGATTAAGCTTATTTTTCAACCGGCGGAAGAAAAATTGCCCGGCGGTGCGTCTATCATGATTAAAGAAGGTGTGCTGAAAAATCCGGATGTAGAACTGATATTCGGACAACATGTATTGCCGCAGTTAGCAACAGGAAAGGTGGCTTTCAAATCCGGTATTTCTATGGCAAGTTGCGATGAAATATATATAACCGTGAAAGGAAAAGGCGGACATGGTGCAGTGCCCAATTTGGCGGTTGACCCTGTTTTAATTGCATCACATGTAGTAGTAGCTTTGCAAGCCATTGTCAGCAGAAATGCAAATCCACTCATGCCGTCTGTACTGAGCATCGGTAAGTTTATCTCCAATGGTGCTACGAATATTATACCTGAAGAAGTAAAAATGGAAGGCACTTTCCGTACGTTCGATGAAAAGTGGAGAGCCGAAGCAAAAGAAAAAATTGAACGTACTTGCCATCATATTGCTGAGAGTTTTGGAGGCTCTTGCGAGGTATTTATTGATCATGGTTATCCATATTTGAACAATAATGAACAGGCAACAGAAATGGCATATAAAAATGCAATAGAATTTCTTGGAATAGAAAACGTGGAAACTATGCCTGCACGTATGACAGCCGAAGATTTTGCCTACTACTCGCAGGAAATTCCGTCTTGTTTTTTCAGATTGGGTACAGGCAATATCGAAAAAGGTATCACTTCTCCCATACATACTCCCACTTTTGATGTGGATGAAAATTGCCTGAAAACAGGCAGTGGACTGATGGCTTGGCTCGCTGTCAATGCCAACCTACGAGGTGTAAGTAATGCCTGAAAAACTTATCTTGCTGAAAATTAGGGTTTTGTGTTTTTAACCTACGAGGTCAAAAATTAACTTTTACTTCTTAATGTCTTTTTGATATTAATAGCATGCAGATTGTAATTTTACAGTAATGAATCTTCCCGATATCCTTTTACAACAGTTAGCTCAGCAATTAGATGGTGAACTTTTTTTCGATAAAAAGATGCGTGTGTTATATGCTACCGATGCATCTGTGTACAAAGAATATCCATTAGCAGTATGCTATCCAAAAAATGAAGATGATATAGCCAAACTCATCACATTTGCCCAACAATATAAAACATCACTGATACCACGAACTGCAGGAACATCATTGGGCGGACAAGTAGTAGGCAATGGCATAGTGGTAGATGTTTCAAAATATTTTACAGATATTATTGAAGTTAATCAGGAAGAACATTATTGTATTGTTCAGCCGGGAGTTATCAGAGATGAACTCAATCAATATCTGAAACCTTACGGACTTCTTTTTGGCCCGGAAACATCAACTGCCAACCGTGCAATGATAGGTGGTATGGTGGGCAATAATTCTTGCGGTGCTAATTCTATAGTTTACGGCTCTACAAGAAATCATGTACTGGAACTTGAAGGATTTTTATCCAACGGCGAAAAGATAAAAATTAATGCACTGGGTGATGATGCTTATGCATCAAAATTAACTTCTACAACACTTGAAGGTAATATCTATCGTTTTATACAAGAGAAATTATCAGACAAAACTATACAACAGGAATTAACAACGCATTATCCGCAAGCTTCCATACACAGAAGAAACACAGGATACGCCCTCGACTCTTTATTAAAACATAAACCTTTCAATGAACATGGAAATGATTTTAATCTTGCAGCACTGATTTGCGGCAGTGAAGGTACTTTGTTTTTTATAACCAAAATAAAACTAAATCTTGTCCCAATCCCGCCAAAGGAGAAAGTAGTAGTAGCTGCACATTTTCATACGTTAGAAGAAAGTTTACGGGCTACAGTATTTGCCATGAAACATCAGCCTACAGCTTGCGAACTGATGGATAAAATTATTCTGGATTGCACTAAAGCTAACACGACATATAACAAATACCGTTTTTTTATCGATGGCGACCCAGCCGCAATTTTATGTGTTGAATTTCATGCTGATACTAAAGAAGAAGTTGACGAAAAAGCTACAGCATTAATCACACATTTTCAAAGAGAAAATATCGGCTATCACTTTCCGCAATTGCAAGGAAATGATATCAATAAATTGTGGAGTTTGCGCAAAGCCGGTTTAGGTTTATTAGCCAATATTCCCGGCGACAGAAAAGCAGTAGCCGTTATTGAAGATACAGCGGTAACGGTTGAAGATTTGCCTGCTTATATTTCTGAATTTACTGACATGATGAATCGTCATCAGCAGCAATCGGTTTATTATGCGCATGCCGGAGCTGGTGAATTACATTTGCGTCCTATCTTAGACTTGAAATTAAAAGAGGACAGAACTTTATTCAGAATAATTGCAGAAGAAACTGCAGATTTAGTCAAAAAATACAAGGGCTCTTTGAGTGGAGAACATGGCGACGGACGTGTACGCGGCGAGTTTATTCCAAAGATGATAGGCGAAAAAAATTACGAACTCTTGCGCCAATTGAAATACACTTTTGATCCTCAAAATATTTTCAATCCGGGCAAAATTGTAGATACACCGCCCATGGATACTTCTCTTCGCTATGAAGAAAACCAACAAACCCGACAATTTGATACGGTATTTGATTTTACGGAAGATGAAGGCATATTGCGTGCTGCTGAAAAATGCAATGGTAGCGGAGATTGCAGAAAATTGCCGGGTAGCGGAGGTGCAATGTGTCCGTCATATATGGCAACCAGAAATGAAAATGATACTACGAGAGCACGAGCCAATATTTTGCGCGATTTTTTAACCAACTCTACCCAAGCTAATGCATTTGACCATAAAGAAATTTATGAGGTAATGGATTTGTGTCTGGCTTGCAAAGGTTGTACATCCGAATGTCCGTCGAATGTAGATATTCCGACTTTGCGTGCCGAATTTTTACATCAGTTTTATAAATCAAATGGCATTCCACTACGCACGAAAGCTATTGCAAACATTGGGCAGTTGAATAAATTAGCTATGCTCTTTCCTGCATTAAGCAACTGGGGTTTGACAAATAAACTGACATCAAAAGTTTTGAAAAAAACATTGCATATTGCACCGCCACGTTCCATGCCATTATATCATAAAACTACGTTGTTAAGTTGGTATAAAAAACATCAAAACGAACTGAAAATAAACGGAACACCGAAAGGGAATGTATGTTTCTTTTTTGATGAATTTACCAATTTTAATGATGTAGAAATCGGCATAAAAGCCATTAAATTGCTGACTAAACTCGGATACGAAGTAAAGTATATTTCACATGCCGATTCCGGCAGGGCTTATCTTTCAAAAGGCATGTTGGATAAAGCAAAAGCTTTAGCAATAAAAAATGTTTCTATTTTTAAAGACGAGATAAACGAATCATTTCCATTAATAGGCATTGAACCCAGTGCGATCTTGACATTCAGAGATGAATATCCGCGCTTGGTAGCTAAACAAGAACAAACTGCAGCCAAACAATTAGGTAAAAGTTGTTTGATGATTGAAGAGTTTTTAGCACGGGAAATTCAAAAAGGAAACATCAGCACATCATCATTTACCAACAACAAAAAACAAATAAAACTGCACGGGCATTGTCATCAAAAAGCACTTTCAAGTGTAGATTACTCAGCATGGATATGTGGCTTGCCTGAGAACTATTCCGTAGAAGTTATTCCAAGCGGTTGCTGTGGCATGGCAGGAAGTTTCGGTTATGAAAAAGAACATTTCGAGGTAAGTATGCAGGTAGGTGAGCTGGTTTTGTTTCCGGCTGTTCGCAATGCCGATGCGGACACTATCATAGCTGCACCGGGTACCAGTTGTCGTCATCAAATAAAAGACGGCACACATAAGCAGGCTTTGCACCCTGTTGAGGTGTTGTATAATGCCTTGCACTGAAAAAAATATTTACATCCATTCTATCATACAATAAAATTAAGATGAATTACTATTTTCAATTTTAATGATATTTATTATGTAACTTTTTTTGTGTGATTGGCTCAATCGTAAGTTTTTTTTGCGTGAGTGTAAATGTTATAAAATAACTTAATCACAAATGGATATCTTTGCTTTTTAATTAATAATGCAAAAATTCATTAAAGTAAGCTTGTTTTTGCTGATGTTGCTGTTGTGCTATATCGGTTTTTTGATGTATTCCAACAGCTTATGCCTGCAACGCTGGGATGAAGCCCGCTGTGCTTTACAAGCGCTGGCAATGAGTAAAAACCACAATTTTATTGTAACTTATTATCAAGACTTGCCCGATTTATGGAATACAAAACCGCCTTTATTAATCTGGATTCAGGCATTCTTATTTAATTTATTTTCGCCTTCCGTTTTTGTTTTCAGACTGCCTACGTTTATAGCAGCCATTTCACTATGTTTTTTTATTTATTGGTATTTTATAAAGTATCACGCTAATTACTTAATTGGCATTGTAGCTACTATCATTCTCATTTCTTGTAATGGAATTTCGCGAATGCATGGCGCAAGAACCGGAGAATATGATACTTTACTTGTTTTTTTTACTACAACTTATTTAATTGCATTTTTTCAATTTCTCGAATCAAAAAATAATAAATGGCTAGCCCTGTTTTTTATTTTGTTAATAGCTGCTTCTTTAACAAAAGGAATTCAAGCATTATTTTTTATGCCCGCATTGCTTATTTACACTGTACTTACAAAAAACTTAAAACAATTGCTTACTTCAACGAATTTCTACATTGGCATTTTTGCGTATTTGTTTTTTGTGATTGGTTATTATTTACTTAGAGAATATTATAATTCGGGCTTTTTAAAAATTGTTTGGTTAAACGAATTAGGAGGCAGATATTCTGATGTAATTGAAAGCCATAATGCACCATTCACTTTTTATTTCGGTCGCTTATGGAAAAATTTAAACGGCTTTTGGTTTGTACTTTTAGTGCTTTCTGTTCCGGTTGTCTTTAAATTAAAAGATCTGGTTCTAAAGAAAATAAGCCTGTATTTATTAGGTTGCAGCCTGATATATCTGTTGGTCATCAGCGTTGCACAAACTAAATTAGACTGGTACGATATGCCTGTCTATCCTTTACTGGCAATAGTGATTGCAATAAGTGTAGTTACTGTTTTATCAACTTTATATAAAAACAAATTGGTTGGATTTCAGCAACCGTTATTATTGATATTTATTGCTATAATTTTCAGTATACCTATTAGCTTGCATGAACATAAATTTTTTAGATTCATCAAAGCTCAGCATAAAAATGATGAAATGTGTGCAGCTTATTTTTTGCATCACAACCTGAAACATGAAAAATTAAATCTGAATAATTGTTATGTCCAGGGGAATTTAGACTGCAGCTATTCCGGTCAGATTGAATTTTATCAAGAACTATATAAAAATAAAAATCAGCAACTCCATTTGTTTTTTTGGAATCAGGATACCATTACTGCTCCATGCAAATTGCTCACACAATATGACGCAACTAAGCATTTTGCAGAGCAACATTTTGATTATAAAATCTTAAAAGAAGATAATCAGTTAAGGCTATATGAATTGTATAAGCAAAAATAAAAATTGATTTTTACAATAAACCACAATGTTTATTGCTTGATTATTTTTTGCTGCCAGAGAACAGTATTTTCTTTATTCATTAGTTTTATCCAATACATTCCATTTGCCAATGTATGCAAATCTAACTTTATGCTGTTGCTGTTTCCTGTATTTATGGTGCTGTTTTTACTCCACATCAATCTGCCATCTTCCGAGAAGATTTGAATAATATAACCACCGGAAACAGTCGCATTCACTTGAACCTGAATTTCATTTTGAAATGGATTGGGAAAAACTTGCGCAAGAATATCTTTATTCTGTTTTAAAAAGATGTTTTTTGAATAGCTAAAGGTATTATCCATATCCACAATTTTCAGTCTGTAATAATAATCTGC
The DNA here is from genome assembly GCA_964584555.1 of uncultured Chitinophagales bacterium. Classification (GTDB taxonomy): domain Bacteria; phylum Bacteroidota; class Bacteroidia; order Chitinophagales; family JADIYW01; genus JADJSS01. The sequence goes on along the minus strand of CAZPBT010000015.1, from coordinate 3,243 downwards.
AGGCGTATTCATGAAATTGTCGGTAAACGAATAATTTGAAAGAGCAGTAGTCGTACCCATTGCTTGCACTGTTCCAATCGGACTAAAATCATAACCGTTTATACTCCGCTCTATTTCAAAATGAGAACTATTTAATTCATTGGCGGTTTGCCAATACAACATATTTGCATTAGGCTTGGCAACGCCATAAAATTGGATCAATTCTAAAGGCAAAATAAGCGTAACTGTAATTCCGTTAGAGCTGAGTATCACAGAATACAATCCGGCATTATTTCGTGCTCTAACGGTTACATAGTAAGTAGTATCGGGCAATAAAGACAATCCGGTTTGAGTGAATTGTGTCGTATTACCCGCACTCGTCCATGTTAATGTATTTGAATCTCCCGGGCTTGTGCCTATGCAAAATTCATAATAGGCTATATCCGAATTAATATCATTACCCAAACTCCAGTTTGCAGAAAGCGTCGTAAGACTGGTGGTATATTGCATATCACTTGTCAATCCGTCATTCACACCGGAAGGTAAATTTGGTTTTGTCGTATCTATATTTAATGGCGTAATATCCGGATTAGAAAAGTGCTTGCAGGTATCTATAACCAAAGTGCTTATTTTTCCTGCCGGACTAAGTGGATCGGGATTAATATACCGCAATTCATTTGTTGCTCCAATAGCTGCATTTTCAGTTGCTGTTCTTGATTTATAAACTCGAATGCCATCGTAGGCTGTTTTGCTGTTTCCAGTTCGTAATGAAATAGAATTTCCGTTTTGCAAAGGTGAAGCATCCGTCCATTGCCCGATATAAATATTATCTCTGTAAACCGTGATGGTACCTGTCTGCGGAGCATAAATAACTTTTACATTATAAGGCACTCCTGCCTGCACATCCAGTGCCACTTGATACAATACACTGCCAAATACATTAGTTGCAGAAGTAGCTCCACTGGTTTTATAAATCTGCATATTATCCTGATCGGCTCTGAACCAAACAAAATAGGAATTGCCTCTGTTGGGCCATGTAGGATTATCACAGAAAAAATGCATACCGGCTCTTCGGTTTCCGCCCACACCATCCAATGTCATTGTCCATTCGTATAAATAAACATGGCTGTTGTTTTGTATTATAGAAGCATACAAGTTTGTATTGCTTAATGTCTCGTCTGTTTGTGTTCCTTGTCCTGTATTTACTGACCAAGTGCCAAATCCAGCCGGCGAATTCCAGTCTGCGTGTATCGTAGAATTATCAAAATCTTCGTACAAAAAACCATAGTTTCCATTACTGCGCCATTCTGTATTATTATAATCTGCTAAATTGTAAAAGCTGTATTTAAGCGGACAAGCACAGGCTGCATTATCTGTAAATGTTGCTGTGAAATCTTGCGTAATCCAGTTGTTATAATGAGGTGAATAAGCAGTGCTGACTGTTGGTAATGCTGTACAAGCTGCTTTTATATATACGCCATCACTAAATACCGCATTGGATATAAGTCCGGCAGCATTTTCAGCAAAGACGGTAATGTAGTAGGTCGTGCCTGCAATAAGATTTAAGTTAGATAAAGCAATATAGGTTGAGTTGCCATTGTCAGATAAGGCTATTAAATTTCCTGTATTCGGCGAAGTTCCTATCATATAAGAATAGGCAACTATGCCGGAATTAATATCACTGCTTGGTGTCCAGTTGGCAAAGTATGTAGTGGTGCTGGTACTGGTATCAATATCCGCAGCTACCCCGTCATTTACATGAAACGTATCAAGTGGCAACGTCCAGTCTATATTGGTAGTTGCAGATTCCAAAGCCGACCATTTATTGCAATTGTCAATGATTAACGTATTAATGATTGCAGCAGGAGTAGCAGGGTTGATATTTTGATACGTAATATCATTGGAAGGTGCACTTCCTACTGATACCACTGTTGTAGAACCACGAGTTTTATAGACTTTAAAGTTGTCAAAATAAGCCTCACATTCTCCGGTGCGAAATGAAATGGCAGACCCGCTTGTCAGGGGTGAGGCATCTGTATAACTAGATACTAAAATATCATCCATAAATACAGAAATTACTCCGGTGGTTGGATTGTAAATAATTTTTACATCGAAAAAAGTATTAGTAGGAACAGCCACTGCATCATTGGTTAATGGTGCACTGATGACATTTGCCGTACACTTATAAATTTGCACGGTATTATTATCATCTCTAAAATATACTAAATAAGAATTATTCCGGTTGCTTTGCGTAGCATCATCACAAAAGAAATGAATTCCCGCGCGCTTATTTGTTCCGCTTCCGTTTATTTTCATTTTGAAATGATAGAGGTACGTTTGATTTGTTTGTGTAAGCGGGCTGTATATATTGGTGTTGGTTGATACCTGATTACTTTGATATAATGCTGCTGTCGCAATTGACCAAGTACCGCTTACCACAGTCCAAGCAGATGCTATAGATGCCAAATTAAAATCATCATTAAAAAATCCGTTTGCGGTATTACTTCTGTAATCGGTACCATTATAATTTTCAACTTGATAAAATGCATATTTTATTCCGCTTGCGCACGACACAGAGTCTTTATATGCAACATTGAAATTTGCTGTATTCCATTCAGCTACATTTTGTATATCGGTTACAGGATTGCCTGTTGCAACTCCTGTCGTGCAAGTCCATGTAGCTTCCCATCCGGGTTTATTCGTCCACGAATCAGAAGTAAAACGAAAGGTAAGTGCACCTCCTGTGGATACAATAGTTCCCGGAGATGTGGTTCCAGAATAGGTGCCTATCAAGGTGGAACTGGTACTGCTGCCGTCATAAATTCTAAGCAAATCGGTACTTTCTGTATTAAAAGATGAAAAGGTAATTGTAATAGCGGTTGCACCTGCGGGTTGTATGGTATATGTCCAGTCTTCGCGGTTGCCATAACTGCCTAATTTGCCTCCGGAATCACGGAAATCTCCCGAACAATTTGTAACGGTATAAGCAGCAGTTCCTAATAGTGTATGTCCAACGCGCGTCGTGTTAAAATCGCTGCCTACATAGCCGGATGAATCTGTGCCACAACGAGCGCGAATTTCCCATTGGTAAACAGCATTGCTTTCTAAACCTGTGGCAAAAAAAGAATTGGCAGTAGTAGAAAAATTTGTCCAGGTTGATTCTAGTGTTCCTTTAAATCTGCCCTCATATAAAGTAGCCCCTGCAACAGCTGTCCAAGACAATTGCGCTGTCATGCCCGATACATTTTCAGTTAAGTCTGTCGG
>CAZPBT010000014.1:0-24278 GCA_964584555.1 uncultured Chitinophagales bacterium | reverse complement strand
GTGGAGGAATTAAAAGGAGGTGGTTCTACATAAAAAATCAACTATTTTTTAATTGAAACGCTTATCCCGAACTCAGGTTATTATGTAAAAATGGATTTTATCTGCTTAAGCTTATACTTTATCTTCGCAATTGTGGATGTTTAAATTGCTATCCAAAGAACAAGATATTGTTATTAGCAAGCAGTTATTCATATTGATAGTAAAAGCCAATATTAAAATTGTACCTTTGCACTAATTAAATACAAATAATGAAAAAAGGAACAGTAAAGTTCTTTAATGAAACAAAAGGATTTGGCTTCATTAAAGACTCAGACTCAAACAAGGAGTACTTTGTACACTTAAACGGATTAATTGATAACATCCGTGAAAACGATGAAGTAGTATTTGAGTTAGAAGAAGGAAGAAAAGGTTTAAATGCAATAAATGTTAAATTAGCATAGTTACAATTTACCTGTTACTTTAAAGCCTCGCTTATTGCGGGGCTTTTTATTTTTATAACCTGATTCGGGTTAATAAAATTAAGGTAAAAAAAATAGTTGATTTCTCATTTTTTTCTCCATTTAACAAGGTGGAGGAATTAAAAGGAGGAGGTTCTACATAAAAAATCAACTATTTATTAATTGAAACGCTTATTCCGAACTAGGTTAATAGATATGAAAATGAAAGAACATAAAAAAAAAGCTTTTGAAAATTTCAAAAGCTTTTTTTTGAGTACCGAAGGTGGGACTCGAACCCACACACTTTCGTACACGAGTTTGAGTCGTGCGCGTCTACCATTCCGCCACTTCGGCATTTATCTGATATTGTAGAATTTTGTAAATAAACTAATTCAACAATAGGCTGTATACTAAAGAACATTTAATAATTGCAAAAGCAACGATGTGACAAAGATAGAAAAAAATACGGTTTTACAATTAAAAAAATTGTCAATTATTTTCCTATAGCCGATTTTATATCATTCCACATCCTTGGTATATCAAGGGCATTTACTGAAATTATCATGCCTAAGATGATAATAAAACCAATGGTTTGTAGGAAATTTTGCACTTTTACCGGTAAAGGTTTGCCTCTGACTATTTCGTACAGTAAAAACAAAACATAACCGCCATCAAGCATTGGAATGGGTAAGATATTCATAAATGCCAACACTACAGATAATAAGGCAGTTAATGACCAAAATCCTTCCCACGTAAATTCACTTGGAAATATTTTTCCCATAGAATAAAATCCACCTACACTGTCTTTAAGTTTGGGTCCTTTCGGTTTGAACAATAAGCCTAAACTTTTAAAGTAATTTCTTAATGTTTCGAATGTTTTCTTTATGCCTGCAGGTATAGCCTGAAAAAAGCCATATTCCTTACGTTCCGTTTTGAAATACTTGGACACATCACTATCCGCCTGAAAGCCCAGTTTTCCGTCATCACCCACTTTCGCATCTATCCAAACAGGCTGATTGTTTCTTTCTACCATAAGTTTGATTGTCTTGCCTTTATTGGCATCTAAATCTGTTTTAAACTGATCGAAATATTCAGTAGGAATGCCATTGACAGAAACTACTTTGTCGCCTTTTTCCAAGCCGGCTTTTTGTGCATTGGAGCCACTGACTACATCTGCAATGACGATAGGAATACGTGGAGCAATTAAGACTTCAGCTTTTCCGTTTTGTGTTACTTTTTGAGCAAAATCTTCAGGGATATTTAATTTTAAAGTTTGTCCATTGCGATCTACGGTGATAGTTTTCGCATTGTTTAAAATGATATCCGGAACAAATCTTTCTATACTCGGAGCCGGTTTGCCATCAACCTGCAAAATTTTATCACCTGTTTGCAAGCCCATATCAGAGGCAATTTTGCTTTCTACTGAAATTCCGTTAGTCACATTTTTCATCGGCAAATATTCTTCACCCCATACCCATAGCAAGAAAAAATAAAGCACTATGGCAAGTAACAGATTCATCACCACACCGCCTATCATCACTATTAGTCTTTGCCACGGTTTTTTGAATCTGAACTGTTGATCTTCCGGGCAATTCTCTGCTTCTACGGCTTTTTCATCTTTTGTTTCATCAACCATGCCGGCAATATCTACATAACCGCCAAAAGGAAACCATCCGATTCCATATTCAGTGTCGCCAATTTTCTTTTTAAATAAACTGAATTTAGCCACATCCTGCATAGGGAATAAGAAATCGAAAAACAAGTAGAATTTATTAACTCGAATATTGAATCTTCGGGCAGCCCAATAATGTCCAAACTCGTGAAGGACCACCAAAATGGATAAACTTCCGATAAGGGAAAGCGCTTTTACACCGAAAGCAGAAATATCAAACAAAAGCATAAATCAAATTTTTTCTAATAAGTAGCAAATAAGCGCGCAAAGTTACAAAAAATAGGTCATTTCTTTGAAATTTAAGAAGAATTAAGAATTGAAGAAACTACTAAAAATGTATTGCTGTATATGTTTATTGTTTCTAATGTATAGTATCTATTTATTGAAGTATATATAACAATATATTAAAACTATAGTTATGTTTAAAATAATATAACTATTTAACTATCAATGTTTTTATGCATTAATAATAGGTCTGTTTTTTTAATTTGTAGTATTGTGAAGTATTGATAACATAAATTGCAATTATCTTTATTTTCATGGGTTAAAATATCTTAAAATTCAAGGTTATAGAAACTATTTGCAACAGAATAGCGTATTAACAATAACCAAATCACCAACCAAATGAAAAAAATGATTTTCATCTGCATGGCTGCCGGCTTTATCGCAACAGCATGCAACCCGGACTGGTTCAAAAAAGAACCAAAAAATGAAGAAAAAGAAGTCGTTATTCCTGATGACTCAGTTTCAGACTCCACCTTGTTAAGTGAAGACACGAGTCAGGTAAAAACCGACAGTGTACAATTGAAACACTAACATGCAGTAAAGAGCAGTGGCGGCGCGAAGCGCCGCCACTGCTTATTTTTTAATCTTTAGTCGCTATCAAAAAGTTATCCTGTTTTAAATTTGCATTCATTTTTATTCTGAAATTACTAATTTAGCGTACAAAAAAATTAATATGCAAACACATGCCATCAGCTGGTTCGAAATTCCGGTATTGGATTTTCCAAGAGCTAAAAGATTTTATAATACAATCTTAGATGACGAAATTCATGAAATGTTGATGGGTGAGCAGCTTATGGGCTTTTTCCCATGCAATCCTGCTGAAGGGGGCATTGGCGGTGCACTAGTACTGGCAGATGGGTATGAGCCATCAAAAAAAGGAACAAAAGTTTATCTAAACGCAGGAGATAATCTATATACCGTGCTAAACAGAGTAGAGGCTGCAGGTGGGAAAATTATTACAGATAAAACTGAAATTACTCCTGAGTATGGCTATTATGCCGAATTTGAGGATACAGAAGGTAATTATATCAGCCTTCATTCCAAAGGTTGATACTCGATTGTCATCTACTGGATATATTGAATGAAGAAGTTTTTTGCAAAATGTAGAATTGTAATTAATACTTCCTTTCCAAAATAATTTGTGCCGTAAACAAATCTTTGGCATTCATTTTTTTCTTGTTTAACATCATGAATTTAGGCGGTTTGGGTTGTTGTTTTTCAAAACCTTCTACATCCACAGCTTCAATTCTCGTTTCCATGGATTCAATGGAACTGACATCGCTTTTATAATTGCCTAAATTAGAATATTTTTCTATCGTGCCATCTTCCACACTTTCCATATACATCGTTTCGTTTTCTATACTGTCTTCATCTCGTTTTGACTCGTAAATTGTACGCTTTTGCTGTTGAGTATAAGGCTTAAATTCTTGTTTAGCAGTAGTTTGTGGCTGGGGAGGAGTTGTTTTTCCTTCCAATGCATCTTCTAAATCCTTTAAAATATCCTCAAAACTCTTCTGCTTTTTTGGCGAGGGGCTGTTATTTCTTCCGGATTTTTCAGGCAAATTTCCTTCCTGTGCCTGCTTTTTTGTTGCATCAAGATAGGCTTTGTATAAATAATAGCCGATTAGTCCGAGAAATATTATCAACTTCATACGTTCAAAAATACCAAAAATTGTCAATAAATAAACAATAAACCAGTAAAATACGTTCCGTACAAATCTTATTTTTGCAGGCTATGCGATTGAGAAGTCTGGATATTAAAGGGTTTAAGAGTTTTGCGGAAAAGACGCAGATTAACTTTGAAAAAAACATTACGGGTATTGTTGGTCCTAATGGTTGCGGCAAATCGAATGTAGTGGATGCCATTCGTTGGGTATTGGGCGAGCAAAAAACCAAACAACTGCGTTTGGAGAAAATGGACAATATCATCTTCAACGGCTCTAAAGATAAAGCCGCTTCTAATATTGCAGAAGTGTCTCTAACTTTGGATAATACCCGCAATTTGTTACCTACGGAGTTTCAGAGTGTAACCATTACCCGTATTGTAGAGCGCGAAGGCGACAGTGAGTATAAACTGAACGGCGTAACATGCCGCCTGAAAGATATCCGCGATTTGTTTATGGATACCGGTATTTCTACAGATTCGTATGCTATCATCGAGTTGAAGATGATAGACCAGATTCTGAACAACGTAGATAATGCCCGCCGAACATTGATAGAACAGGCTGCAGGCGTTTCTAAATATAAGACCAGAAAAAAGGAAACACTGAGTAAATTGAGTGCCACTGAAGCCGATTTAAATCGCGTGGAAGACTTGTTATTTGAAATAGATAAGAATCTGAAATCACTCGAAACACAAGCTAAAAAAGCTCGACAATATAAAAACTACAAAGAAGAGTATAAAATCATCTCTATTGATTTATCAAAATATGAGCTTCATGGCATTAATGAAAGTTTCATTGCCTCAAATAAAGAAATAACGGAGCAGGAGGATTTGCGATTAGAAGTCAATACGCAAATTGAAGTATTGGAATCGGGCTTGGAGAAAGAAAAATTGCTGGTTTTAGAAAAGGAGAAATCGCTGTCAGAACATCAGAAACAACTCAATCATTTTTTGGCAGAAATTCAGGAAAATGAGAGTACGAAAAAAATGGATGAGCAAAAGTCAGCTTTTTTGCGGGATAAAATCAACCAGTTAAATAAACAAATTGAACAAACGAAATCAATTATTACTTCCTTAGTTACCGAGTCTGAAAGCCTGGAAAAATATATTGCTGATGACAGTGAAAAACTGGAGGTGGTGAGATTGGATTTTGAAACAGCAAAACAAAAATTAGAAGATCAACGTAATACTAATCTCGATTTCAGAACTAAGCTGGATGAAGCACGTCAAAAGCATCAGTCTTCTGCAAACCAGATTACCCATACAGAAAAACAAATTGCCGTAAAAGAATCACAACACGAAAATCTGATGAAACGTGCAGAGCAATCTTTATTTGAAAATGAAGAAAGATTGCGCACCTTAGAATCTTTGCGCAACGAAATTAAGCAATCAGAAAATTCTGTAGAAAAACACAAATTACTGGTAGATGATTTGCGCAAAAAAGAAGAAGAAAATCTGGAGAAAATTAAAAATCTGGAAGAGAAAAACGAACAACTCCGACAAGAATTAACAAATAAAAACAGAACACTCGACGCAAAAAATAACGAATACAAGCTTACCAAAAACATGATAGACAATCTGGAAGGCTTTCCGGAGTCGATTAAATTTTTGAAAAAAAATGTAAGCTGGCTGAAAGACACTCCTTTATTATCTGATATTATCTATACCGAAGAAAGATACCGTATTGCCATCGAAAGTGTTTTACAACCTTATCTGAATAATTTTATTGTAGAAAATGAAAATGAAGCGTTAAACGCCATTGATATATTATCGCAAAGCTCGGCAGGAAAAGCAGGCTTTTTAATCCTGGATTATTTTTCAAAATCAACCTTGAAAAAAATTGAAGCTCAACCTGAAGATGCCGTATCAGCCAACGATGTTATCCAGATTGAGGATAAATACAAACCATTATTGACTTATTTGCTGCAGGGGATTTTCATTGCAAATGAAGGTGCAGATGTCAATAAATTATTTCAGCAGTTACCGGATAAAAAGGATGTTTACATCATTTCTAATAATGGACATTTACTAAAATCCGACAAACAAATTTCAGGTGGCGCTGTTGGTTTGTTTGAAGGTAAAAGACTGGGAAGAACCAAAAATCTGGAGATTCTTGAAAAAGACATAAAAAAATTGGAAACTGAAGTACTGGAGCTCAAAAAAGTAACCCAGGACACACATAATGAGTTGCAAACGCTGAAAGTAAATTCATACAGAAATGTCATTGAACGCGAGGATAAAGAACTGCAAAATCAGGAAAAACAATTAGTGGCTCTTCATTCTAAATTAGAAAGTGAAGAAAATGCGGTAGGAAAAGTAAACACCCAAGCTCAGGAACTTCGTGATGCCATCAATGCATTACTGGAAGAAATAAACCCGTTGAAAGAAAACCTTGCCCATCATATTCAAACGGCAGAAGCGGATAAAAACTCGATGGATGCGATGGAACTGGATTTTCGCAAAGCCAATGAAGTATACAATCAAATTTCTCAGGAATATAATCAGTCGAATATTTTATTTATACAGCAAGAAAACAAACTAAAATCTAACCAGCAAACACTACAATACAAACAGTCGCAACTGGAAGAAAATAACAAGCGTTTGGAAACTGCAGATATGGACATCACCACAGCTCAAGCTGAGATTAATATTTTACAAAAAAATATTGCCGAAGCTGAAGAATTACTAGTGATGTCTTATAAAGAGAAAGACGATAAAATGCAAACGCTTTCTGCTCAGGAAACTGACTATTATAAACTGAAAGATGAAATCAGCAATTCCGAAGAAACCATCCGGGAAAAATCAAAATATAAAACACAGATAGAAGAACGCATAGCTGGGAAGAAGGATTTAGTGAGTGATTTAAAGTTACGTTTGAATGTATTGAAAGAAAGACTTTCGATAGAGTTTCACATCAATCCCGATGAATTTACCGAAAATCTGGAATTACCGGAAACACCTAAAGATGAATTGCAAGACCGAATTGATAAGGTGAAACGCCGTATAGAAAATTTCGGTGAAGTAAACCCAATGGCAGAAGAAGCCTACAATGAAATGAAAGATCGCTACGATTTCATCAATACGCAGAAGCAGGATTTGTTAGACTCAAAAGCGAACTTACTCGAAACGATGCTGGAAATAGAGAATACGGCGAAAGGGCAGTTTATGGAAACCTTTAATGCAGTGCGTGAAAACTTTATTGAAGTTTTCCGCAGCATGTTTACCGAAGATGATAATTGTGATTTGATTTTGGTAAATCCTGACGACCCATTGGAAAGTGAAATCGACATTATTGCTAAGCCAAAAGGAAAACGTCCGCAAAGTATCAATCAGTTGTCGGGAGGAGAGAAGACCTTGACGGCCTTGTCTTTATTGTTTGGTTTATATCTATATAAGCCTGCACCTTTCTGTATTTTGGATGAGGTAGATGCACCCTTGGATGATACGAATATTAAAAAATTCAACGATGCTATCCGTAAGTTTTCTCAAAATTCGCAGTTTATCATCGTAACCCACAACAAATCTACGATGGCAAGCGTGGATAATATTTATGGCGTTACCATGGTAAAACAAGGTATTTCGCGTGTTGTGCCTGTCGATTTCAGTAATTTGAACTAGTTTTTATATTGTTTTTCCTTATGAAAAAAATCGACCATATTGGCATTGCAGTAAATGATTTAGCCGACAGTACTGCATTATTTAATAAACTGTTTAACCGCAAACCTTTTCATTTTGAAATACTTGAACAGATGCATTTGGAAGCGGCATTTTACCAACTCGAAGATACCAAAGTGGAACTGTTGCATCCGCAAAATGAAAAAAGTACTGTCCATAAATTTTTAGAAAATAAAGGGCAGGGCATTCATCATGTAGCCTTTGAGGTAGAAGATATTTATGCAGAAATTAACCGCCTAAAACAAGAAGGGTTTCAGCCACTAACAGAACAACCTTACAGAGGAGCACTGAATAAATTAGTTTGTTTTTTTCATCCCAAATCTACAAATGGCGTACTGATTGAATTATGTCAGAAAATGAAAGCGGAATAGTTGAGCAACTATTTTTATAAACTCAGTTTGTGCTGCGCCACTTTATTGAAAATTTCCATTTGCTTTTCATCAAGCTCATCGCTGGTGAGTTCTATTTGTTGCATGATTTCCACCAAAGCATTTATACGTGCTTCGGTATCATAAAATTTATTGATAACCGCCACTCGCTTATTTTCTAAAATACAATAGCCCGATTGGAATGAACCTTTCTCGTACCGCACAATATATTTGTTCGATTTCATGATAGATTCCAAAATGCTAAGCGTGGACTGGTTATACCGAAATGCCATAACACAAAAGTACGCAGTGTAATGCTGAAAACAGCATAGAATTATACACATTTCAGCTTTTGTCAACAAAAGTCTATATAATCTATCAGGTTTTCAAAATGTAAAAATAAATGTTTATTTTTATAGGGTAAATTCAATCCATTGCTCTCTAAAAAAACAAAATACGCCATAAATGCCCTGGTTTATCTGGCTAAAAAGCCACCTAAACAACCCGTTCTGATTAGTGAAATAGCCGAAAAAGAACACATTCCCAAGAAGTTTCTGGAAACGATTTTACTCGACATGCGGAATGCAGGAATTTTGAACTCCAAAAAAGGAAAAGGCGGAGGTTATTATTTAATCAAGAAGCCAGAAGAGGTAAATCTGGCAGAAATCATTCGTTATTTTGATGGTGCTATTGGTTTGTTGCCTTGTGTTACTCATAAATATTATGAAAAATGTGATGAGTGTGTGGATGAAAATACTTGCGGTATAAGAATGGCATTTTTGCAAATACGCAATGAAACGGTAGAATTATTGAAAAAAGATACCCTGCAAAAATTAATTGAAAACGAAAAAAATCTGAAACATGCTCAGCAAACAAACATTCAAATTCCTGAGTGATCTGAAAAAACATAATGATCGCGAATGGTTTGAGAAAAATAAAAAATCGTATGAAGCAGCACAAGCTGAAATCAAAGATTTTATTGCAGAATGGCTAAAGGCATTCTCTAAAAAAGATGAATCGCTTTCTCATCTCGAACCCAAAAATTGTCTGTTCAGAATTTACAGAGATGTACGTTTTTCGGCAGATAAAAGTCCTTATAAAACCAATTTAGGTGCATATATCAATAAGGGAGGGAAGAATGGAAATACAGCAGGTTATTATTTGCATATTGAGCCGGGAAATTGTTTTTACGGTGCCGGAAACTACATGCCCACTCCGGAGCAGCTGGCAAAAATCCGTCAGGAAATTGATTATAATTTCAGCGATTTCAATAAGTTAATTTCCGGTAAAAAATTCAAAGATACCTTTGGTGATTTGATGCAGGATAATAAACTCAAAAAGCCGCCAAAAGGCTACGATGAAAACAATCCGGCCATAGAGTTTTTAAAACTGAAAGGCTTTACGATTTGGACGAAATTGAAAGATGAAGAAGTATTGGATAAAAATTTTATCAAGCAAATTGTCAAGCTCTCAGAAATGTCATTGCCTTTTATTGAGTTCTTGAATACAGCAGTGGAGGAGTAGGGAACAGGTGAAAGTAGTAAGTAGTAAGTAGAAAGTAGTAAGTAGTAAGTAGTAAGTAGTAAGTAGTAAGATGAGTTAAATAATGCATTCCTATAAAATTTATTTTTTTTGAAAAGCTTTATTTAATTCCGGCTACATATTTGAGTTGGGGTTTAAATAATTTACAGATTAAAGTTTTTTTACTAATTAAATCCACTCCCTTTTATTTCCGCACACTAAACATAGAGAAGGTCAATTGCATTTATTACTTGAATTGAGAATGATTTCAAACAAATTAATGTTATTTGTAAAAACGAATAAAAAAATATAAAAGCAGTATTGATAAATAAAAATTGTGTATATTTGGGAGTTGTAGCCATAATTATGAAACAGAATTTTAAATTAAAAAACAATGAAGTTGAATTCGACAATGAGAAAATATTAATAAAAGACAATGCAAAAATAGATAAGTACATCATGGTCTTTTGTAATTGTATTTGGATACTTTTTAGCCTTATGAAAATACTGAAATATTATAAAACTGGTCATAATTTTGATTTATGGTTTGGAGTCGCTATTGGTTTAGCAAATATATTTCTATTATTTTATTGGCAATCAATTTCTGTAAGTAATGAAATAAAATTTACAGAAGTGAAATCAATGAAAATCAAACAAAGATTCAAAAATAGATATTTAGAAATAAGACTAAAAGACAACAAATCAAGAAGAGTAAATCTACTTGAAAACGAGCTTGAACTTAAAGAATTTATTGAAACTAGTTCAGAATTAAAAAATTACACCCGCTAACAAAAAAATGGCAATAGTTCTGATTAATTTGGTAATTTAAATTTGTGAGTAATGTTAATTTTGTAATTAGGTGTTGGTTTGTGCAATACTCACATAACTACTTTCAATTTTTAACAGTTAAAGGTAATATTAATGATGTATTTTAAATATATAATTTTACTAATTTTTATATCATTAATCTTGCAGTCTTGTAAAGATGCTATTTATAAATATGCTGAAAACTGGTCTATAGATGTAAAGCAAAAAATTCTTGAAGATGCAAATGTTACTCCAGACAAAACCATCTTTGATACATCAAGTAACAATTTGACTAGTTTCAAAGGTGACAAAAAACTTAAATTTTATCATTTAATTCCAATTCTTGATGATAATTTGAAAGTAATTTTTTTTGACACGGCAGTATGCATATATTATAGTTCTGATCAAAATTTTGAATTAGTACGAGAACTATGTTCTGTATCTGAAAGAAGTTTTGAAGGAATAATATATAAAGGGAATCACTTAGGACTCGCAGAGTTTAAATATTGTAATGGCATTATTTTAGAAAGAGGTTTTCGATATAACAACAAGGATGTAGGAAAATGGAGCAAATTCGATTCAACTGGAAAAGTAATAAAAGAAACTGATTACTTAAATCTTGAACTTCTTAACTATTTAAAAACCATAAAATACTACCGTTAAAAAAAATCAGATGTTGAAAGTTGTAAAATATTCACTGAGTACGCTAATCCTGATTTTAATGATTGTATTTGCCTTTATTCAATATCTGAAAAGTGATTTTAACAATCCATTTGACCAAAATAAGTTAACCAAACTAAAATCTAAGATTGAAAAGTCAAATTCAATTCCATCAGATTTTGCAAAAGTTTATGAATTAATAAATCCGATTACAAATACCAATGGAATCCTAGTTGATGAGCTTAAAGAAGATTATAAGCGAGATTGTCCTTGTCTGAATGTAGCTAGACAGAGTCGTATTTTCAGCCAAAATAGATTATTGGGTAATGAGTATGTTTTAGCATGGAAGCTTGAAAAAGAATTTACTCAAAAAGAATGTCTTGATTATTATGTGAGAAATTTCAACTTTGCAAATAGCAATATAGGGATATGTTCAGCATCTGAATATTATTTTAATAAAGAAGTTACAGAGCTGAACTTTGATGAAAATGCAACTTTGGTAATTATGATGAAAAATCCAATTTTTTATAATCCACTATTGCAACCCGAGAGGCTAAAGAAAAAACTAACTGAAATAAAAACCACTATCAACTACTAACTTCCATTGCATATCCAGGAAGTCTATGGCATTTTGACCATTTTGCCCTAATCTGAAGAAACAATGTATTAAAATACTTCATCCACCAATGACCACGGAGTGGGTTGATAGGCAGTTCGAACAACAGAAATGCCTAATTCATGTAGCTTTTTTGTGGTTGAATTGCCAATTGAAACAACCGTTTGTTTTTCTTGCAATAGGTGTTGCTCAAAATAAGTTTGTGCATTCAAAGGACTGGTAAAAACCAATACATCTTCATTGCGTTGCTCAATGCCAGCTTTAGGCTGATTCTTATACACAATTAAAGATGTGGACTGCGTATTGTTATTTAATAATTTTTGAATACTCTGCAAGGAATTTTCTGCTTGCGGAAATACAATCTTGCCGCTTGCCAGACTGTCAAACTGTTCGGCGATATGAGTTATAGAACTGCCCGTTCCGGTAAAATGAACAAGATAGTTTAAGTTTAAAATTTCTTGCGCTGTACCCTGATTGATGGCAGCAATTTTTGTAGTTGCCGGTATTTCTTTTACTTGATCAAAGAAAAATTTTACCCCGTTTTTGCTGGAGAAAAACAACCAATCTGCCTGATTAAAGGAAAAGTCTGTTTTACTGAATGCAATAAAGCTACCGAAATTGACAACTTGACCGTTCGCAGTTAACACGCGATAAAAATAATCCGATGAAGTGATATCAGAAGTAATATAAACCGATTTCCTTTCCGGAGTTTTCAGCGATTGAATGAGTTGCGAGTAGTGTATAGAATTTCCGGCAGTATGCAAAATATGTTTTCTGAGCGGCAGTTCCAGATTGCCTTTGGCATAGCTAATCCAGATATGTGTGTTGTCATTTTCTTTTTCAGCAAAAATGCCCAACGGAATTTGACAACCGCCTTGAAAGCCGTTTAGAAAAGTGCGCTCAATATGTGTAATGTCAGCAGAGGGCGCGTCGCTCAGCAACTGACAAACTTCATGCAATGCACTATCATTTTCCCGAATTTGATAGGCTAAAACACCTTGTGCCGCTGCCGGAATAAACATAGGTGCGCGAAGCTCAGCAATTTCAAATTCGGAAATGTCAATCTCCAGCCGTTCAATACCGGCTTTAGCCAGCATAATGGCATCAAACTCGCCTTGTCTTAATTTTTCAATGCGTGTCGGCACATTGCCCCTTATATCTTTCAGTATTATATCCGGACGAAATGCCATCAACTGGCATTTGCGTCGGGAACTGGAGGTGCCCACGATGGCATTTTTTTTCAGTTTCAGCGGCATTGCTTCATCAACTTCACTCTTCCGTATCAGTAAGCAATCAAAAGGATTGGCGCGATAGGAATAGGCGGCTATCGTCAATCCCATTGGATTTTCAGTCGGTAAATCTTTGCAGGAGTGTACGGCTAAGTCGATTTCGCCGGAAAGTAGCGCATCTTCCAGCTCTTTGGTGAAAAAGCCCTTTCCTTCCAGTTTTTCAAAGCTGGTATTCCATTGCTGCGAAGTATCACCCACCGTTTTTATAATAGTAATTTCTGCTTCTACGCCATGTGTGGCCAGTTTATCTTTCGTAAAATTTGCCTGCCAAAGTGCTAATTTACTTCCCCGTGTGCCAATAATTATTTTTGATTTCATAAATGCTATGCGAAATAACGGATAAATAATTAGTTCTACAAATGCACTTATTGACAATGCCGGATTTAGCGGGCTTTATGTCGTTTTACACATACGTTATTAAATAGGAAATACTAAAAGTAAGTTATTACTTACTTTTGATACATGTATATCATCGACCCGAAGCTGAAAGAAAAAATTCCTGCAGTATTGCGGAATAAGTTTTTTATACTCTTCGGTTTGTATTTTATTTATTTGCTTTTTTTTAGTCAGAATAATCTTATTTCTCAGGCAAAACTGATGTTGCAGTTGCGCGAACTGAATAAAGAGGAACAGTATTATACCAAGGAAATTGAAAAAGTGAAGCAAGAACAGAAAGAGCTGTTTTCGGGTATAGACCATATAGAAAAATATGCCCGTGAAAACTACTGGATGAAAGCCGACTCCGAAGATTTATACATCATTACAGAAGCACCATAACCGGTTCGGTAGCGTCATTTGAAAAATTCATGTAAAAGATGCTGGATGTTTTTAATTGTTGGGTGTCCTCACCAAACGATAAAAAAAGGAGTAACAATATATACCCGACTACACTCCATTAAAAAATAATAAGCAAACAAGCACTATAAGAGGTTTTGTTCAACATCGCTTTCATTGTTGTCCATCGTGACTGTAAACCATTGTCATTGTTGAGTTTCACTGTCATTGTCTTTGTCGTGTTGGTCTGTGCGGTTGCGTATTTTTTATTTTCAGAAGGGGAGGAGTTTTTTTTTAATTCAATTTTGTCTGCGTGGTAAAGGTGGAATCTCTTTTGCAAGCTTTGGTCTGTGCCTGGGCATGCGGGGCTTGCAAATGTGCTTACACCTGTGTGATGGCTATTTACTATTAACTTCATTCCAAAATTTCGATAATTTATTACTTTCTATTACACCGTCATATTTCAACAATTCTTCTATAGGAACAACAAGTCTCCATGCTCTTGATTGTGCTTGTCTTGTGTGTTTATTCTCAATAGTTTCAATAATTCCGTAGCTATGTGCCATTGGAATTATTTCGTCAACAACCATAGTTGAATTTATTCCAAAGTGTTTTTCGTCAAGTATGCTCTTTTCATATTGAATTGTCATTTTGTTGAATTTGAGCAAAAAGCGATTTAATGTCTTTTTAAACTCACTTTTTTCTTCAAGCAAGTCTTTTAAAGTTCCTTCTGGTTCAAGTTGTTCTTCTTGAACTTTTATACCGCTTTGGATAAGCAATTCCTTTATTCTTTCGGGTGAATATGCGACTTCTTTTACATCACCATCATGAAGCAACACAATTGAATTTACCTGATAGTCTTTTAGGGAAACATTTTTAAAACAATTAGAAGAAGTAATCTCAATTTTCACTTCATTAAATGAGCAGTTTCTAAAATGAACATTTTCTAAACAAGTGTCTCGTAAACTTATATTGATGAATGTTCCATTTTCAAAGGATATATTCTTCAGATTTTTATTCTCAAAAACCAGACTTGTGTATGTAACCTTTGAATCAAATGTGATTGATTCTTCAAATGGGATTTTGTCAATCATGAATGGAAATAATGTTCCAATATTCATTTGAAGATAGGTTGGTTTATATTCTTCATCTATCAACCGTTTGAAAATTTGAATTATCGTATGGATATGTGTTGGCAAATCCTTGACATAGTTGAAACAATACATTCCTACTGAATCAGGAAGTTGGTCAATGTATAAAAACTGCTTTAAGCGATAGTAGTTTGAATTTTTCGGAGCTGTTTCTATTAGTTCAGCCAATGAACGTGCAAGGAAGTAGTTTTTAAACTCTTCATGGTCAAATTTCCTTGCCTCAAATTTTGATTCGTTTACTGGAATTAAGAAAGCGTGAGATTTTACCATATTCATTACGATTGGTTTAATTGTTTCATCAATACCCCAATCACTTAAAAGTAATGCAGCGTAGTGTTCAATTTCCTCAACTGTTACATAGTCTCTTTTCGATTCCCACATTGCATTGGCAACTTCAGAAAGGAATCTTATATGCTGTTCAAAGCTTAAATATGGTTTACCTGTCTTACTGTCTCTTTCTTTCCATTTATCCACTTCTCGCATTGTAAATGCTTCCACAATTTGAGAAACGCCTTGTTCAGGTCTGCTTGTCTTAGAGAAGAACAAAGGAATAAGCTCTTTATCGCCTTCAATTGCCGTTGCAAGTTTTGTAAGAAGGAATGGTCTTGTTAAAATAGGATGGTTTTCGTCATGTAATTCTGCAACAACGCAATCATAAATTTTCTCAGGCTCGTCAAACGCACAGTTGGTAAAATATTCAACAACTTCTTTCTTTGTCCAGTCCTTCAATTTTAACTCATTGAATATTATGTCATGCGGAACATTGCTTTTCAATAGTGAAGTCCTTTTCAAATAATCATGTGTATCAAAAAAGGTTCTTCTTGAAGCAGCTATCAAAGTTCCTTGACCTTGCATTTCATTAATGAAATTCGCTAAAGATGACACAGCATTCATACCACCAATTTCTGCTGCTAACTCGTCAAAGCCGTCAATTGCAAGAATGATATATCGCTTTTGAATTAAGTTGATGACGGATGAATAATATAAACCGGGCAATCTTAATTCACCTAAGTCAAACATAATTGCCTCCGGCAAGCGAACCAAGTCCCGACCTTGTAGGTCAATATGCCAAAACAGATATGGCGATTGATTTTTCAAGTATCTGTCTGCCTGTAAATATTGATACTGCTTTAAAAGAGCACTTTTCCCATGACCAGCATCTGCTGTTATGAAACTTATTTTCGAACCAAATTCTAAAAAATTATCGCACTCCTGACCCAATAAAGTTAATGCTGTATTTCTTGTCTCGTTATGAACAGATTTTAAAATGGCAGGACTATCAACGAATGCTTCAATAGTTTTCCTCTTTTCAATAATCTTTCTTGCAAAAAGTTCAAGATTTGCGAGTTTCCTTGCAATAAAAGTCCTGTATGAAAATTGCTCACCTTGATACGTTACAATTCTGTTTCCATCTTCATTCGTTTTTATCTGGCACGTTTGCAAATTGCCATTTTTGTAAAAGATTACGTCACCGTTTGATTCAAATAATACATCTGAATCATCATCAGCGAATGCCAGAATATCGTTTTTAATGTCTTCTCTTGTCATGATACTAACGCTGTTTTAATGTTAAATGGCTCCATGAATGCAGCTACAAAGTCTTTTACCTGTTCATTCTGTATGCCTAAAATGATTGACTGAATGTTTTCTTTCTTCTTCATTGATGCCAATGCTAAGGAAGGCAAATGGTCTTGGTCGTCTGATATTACCAATACGCCAATAATGGTTTCATCTTCAGATGCGGAAATGACATCACATGCAATTAGCGTATCAACCATTTTCTGTTCTGCACCTTTAAAGACATTCTTTTGCAAATTCTCACATCCTTCCACTCCACATTTTCGTTCTTTGCTATCAGTGAATTTGTAAAGCAAATATTTTGGGCAGGTAGTTCGGTTGTTTTTACATAAGTCGTCCGCACATTCATGGTTTATTCTAATACGTTTTACTCCTTGTGTTTCCTTGTGAGTATAGCCCCAAATAAATTCGGGTTTTATGTGTAAGGACGTTGCTAATTCAATACTACCGTTTAAAATACCTTTTGTGGTTACCTTAGGAAACACATTGATTTGACTAAGTAGCTGCTGAACCTCAGATGCTACTTTGGTAAAAGAAGTTTCTTTATACCAACCACCATACAGTCTGATTTGAACGGAATTGAAATCAGAGAACTCGCTTTCGCACAAACGAACCATTTCTTTAAATGAAAGCTCCATTTGTTCAGGACTAATTTTTGAAACATCGGACCCGAAGTAATTATCATAATCTATGAGTATAACTACTGTTTTCAAATTTGAGCTATTTTTGATTTTTACTAATACTCAACTCCCCCCTAAACGCCTTTTGACTTAAACTGCCGTATAAATTTTCCAACTCCTGCAAGCTTTGTTGGTATTGGGTTTTGAGGGCTTCTGTTTTTTCTACGATTTGGGCAAATTGGGTTTGGAGTTCGATTGGTGGCTTAATTACTGGGATAGAATTGCAAGTTGTTTTATTCATGTAAGGAACAGTAGTAGCTGTTGCTTTTTTATACATGAAATTTGTTTGGAAACTTAGTGAATACATTAAAAAGAGATTGTTTATCCCTTCCTTACATATAAAGGCATGCAACTGTTGATTAACAACGCAATCTTCCTTGCAAACTGAAATAACACCAAGGTCTCCAACACAGGTCATCAGCACACTACCAGCAGGAATAATTCTTGCTCGAACTTCTTTAATTTCTTCAGCACTCAACCCCAATTCTCTTTTCGATTTAGTCAAATATCCTTTATGATTCAAATCTTCTGTTGTGAACCAAGGAATATTGCCAGTAAACGATTTTGGTTTATCACGACCTGGCACGATGCAATCGGTATATGAAATAACTTTATCTTTTTCCCACCCCTTCTCATTCCTCACCGGGTCACCAAACATCTCCAAAAACGTGCTTTTCATAAATTCATCCAGCAGGCGGATGCTTTCTTTTCGTTGGGCTATCAGGTTTTCGGCTTTGCTTAAGAGATTGGCTATGTGGAGTTGGTCGGATACACTTATTACAGGAACTTCCAATTCATCTAACGCCTTTCTACTAATGTGTGGAATTGTTGCACCAGTGGTTTTGCTGCGTAAATATTGATATTGCGATTGGAGGAAAATTCCAATAAAAGTTGTTGAGTATAAGTCAGGTTGCTTTTTCCTTAACAATGCAATTGTGCTTCCTATATATCCCGACTTTCCATAACCGATTGTTCCAGCATTCGCACCATCCCAAGCAATAAGAACATCATCTTCCTTTGCTAACACACCAGTTTTATCATTTGTGAATTTCGGGTTAGTGTCATTGCGTAAATCATCAATTTGCAATACTCTGATGGAATTTTCATCAGGAGTTTCCACAAAGGATGGCTTCTTTCCTTTCTTTACTTCAACGATATTTTTGAGTTTCTCAAATTTCATTACATCAACTCTTTTAATTCAGCCAATCCTTTTTGAATATCGGCTTCAATGGTTTCTAATTTTCTGAAAATCACATTTGGTTTTTCATACACCACTTCTTCATACACTTCTTCATTGTAGGTGCTCAAATTCAAATCGTAGTTGTTTTCTACAATTTCCTTTTTTGGCACCATAAAGTATTTCAGCTCTCGGTCGCTGTCTTTTTTGGCATCTCTTGTTTTGTAGCGTTGCACAATGTCGGGCAAATCGCTTTCGGCAATTTTATTTCGCTTATCGTCTAAGGTATAGCCGTCTGCCTGCATGTCATAAAACCAAACATGGTTGGTTTCACCTCCTTTGGTAAAAATCAAGATGGCTGTGCTTACGCCTGCATAGGGTTTAAATGCTCCGCTGGGCACCGCAATCACGGCTTTCAATTCGGCTTTATCAATAATCAGTTTCCGCACCGCTTCAAACGCTTTACCGCTGTTTTGTATCACACCACTGGGTACAATCACGGCAGCCGTTCCGCCCATTTTCAGCATGTTAAAAATGCGTTCTACAAACAGCAGTTCAGTTTTAGTGGTGGGTATTTTCAGCCCTTCGTTAATATCGCCTTTGTCAATGTTTCCTGTAAAGGGCGGATTGGCTAATACAATATCAAACTGGCTGTCTTCGTTGTAACTTTTGCTTAGGGTGTCTTTGTAATCAATTTTTGGTTCATCAATGCCATGCATCATCAGGTTCATCAAACCCAACCGCACCATGGTGGAATCAATATCATAACCCACAAAGCTTTTATCCAAAATGGCTTTTACATCTTGTGAAAGCACGGCACTAATGGCAGCTCGTTCAAAACCGTCTTCGTCTTTCTGCAACTTGGCAGGGTCTTTTTTTCTTACCAAATCGGTAAGAATGTATTGATAAGCACCCAACAAAAAACCGCCTGTTCCGCAAGCAGGGTCGGCAATGCGTTGTCCCAATTGAGGAGCCACCAGTTCAGCCATCAGTTTAATGATGTGTCGTGGAGTACGGAACTGCCCGTTTTTTCCTGCCGTGGCAATTTCACTCAACAGCATTTCATACACATCGCCTTGTATGTCCTGAAAAGCATGTCCGCCTTCGGTAGCATCTTTTTCAATTTCTTTGAATATTTCCTCAATGAGATTAATTGCTTCCACAAGCAAACTGGCTTTGGGCATTATGAACACAGCATTTGCCATGTGCTTTGTAAATGGAGATGTGCCTCCATTTAATTCTTTTAGAAATGGGAATACTCTCATTTGCACATGCATCAGCATTTCATCTGCTGGCTTATGCTTGAAGACACTCCAACGCAGTTCGTTTTTATCAATGCTGTCATTTGTGCCAGGTATATTGAACTTCCCATCAAATCGAGATGTATATTTTTCTCCTGTAAATTCAGCATCTCGTTCACGCTTAGACTCTAGTTCGTCTAAACGTTTCATGAAAATTAGATAGGTAATTTGCTCGATAGCTGTTAGTGGGTTACTAATTCCACCACTCCAGAAGTTATTCCAGAGTTTGTCTATCAGAGACTTTAATTGTGAGTTGCTTTGTAACATCTTGTTTTCTAATATTTTGAGCATGGACACTTTGTCCATGCGTGGCTACTTGCAGTCATTACATGCCTTTGCATGGACATTGTGTCTTTGCTAATGTCTATGCGTGGCTTATTTGGTTGGATATACATACTTGTAATTATTTGACTTACTCGATTCGCCATTGTCGCCCACTAATTCCAATTTTTTGAATTTTGATAGATGCCGGTATGCCTTCTTTTCATCAAAATCAAAGTGGTTGGCATATTCCTTTTTGGAAACTTCACCTTTTGATTTGACCCATTCAAATCCCAATAGTTCTTCTTTATTCAGATTTTCTAAAGCCTCATTGCCTGAAACAGTTTTGGCGGCTTCAATACTTCTCGAAAAAGTTAAAGATAAATAAGGGGCTTTGTAATCATAGAAGGGCAAAGGCAACTCATATTTCTCTTGCATACCTCTAAATGTTTCCATACCAAGTTCAGATTCTTCCATAAGCCCCATTCTGTTAAACACGTATGTGATTTTGGGATTTCGACTTAGAGAAGGAGCTCGAAAAGCTTTTACATCATCAAGGGAAATTGGTGAAACGGGTAAACCTGCACTTTTCACTATAATTTTATCATCGTCAATTTCAATGTAGGTTTTTGCTCCCTCTTGTTCATAGTCTCGGTGAACCAATGCGTTAATTATGGCTTCACGTAGAGGCTCAATAGGGAATAGTGTATTTGTTTTTCGTTGAAACTGCTTTCTGCTTACTTCTGAATGTAATACTTGTTCAAGCCACAATTCAATTTCTTTCGGAATCAATACAAGAGGACCATCAAAGTCTTTCGGTATTGAGGCATTGTTTCCATATTTAACTTTCGCTTTAACAACTGCTTGCTGATATTTTTCTCGTGGATTAATACCAAATAAGAGAATCCCAAAGCCAGTTGGGATATACTTTTCTTCATTATTTATTTTTACTCGCTGAACAATTCCTGCATGTTCAAAATGAAGCCATAACTGATTTGAGTTTACTGTATGTTGGAGTTTAGATTGTTCAATGTAATACTGAATAGCTTTCTCAGAAAACTGCTTTAAATCCATAGTAGGAATCGAGTTTTCTAAATTTGAAAGAACTACTTCCTTTTTTTCCATTCTATCATTTGCTCTTTCGGTGGCTTGTTTTAAAAACTCCTTATTTACATCCTTTATTACTTTTTGAAACTGTGGGTAGAACATGCGAACCTTAATTCCATTTTCTTCAAGAAATTTGATGCCTTTTCTGTCAACGTCTGGGTCGGGGTCTTCAATTCCAATCCAAACTTCTTTGACTCTTGCGTTTACAATTCTTTCTGCACAGCCTAATTTGGGATGTCGTCTTGCACCTGGTGCACAAGGCTCGAGTGTGGCAAATAATATACTACCATCTAATTTTTCCGAACGATTTTTTCTTTCTAATAAAGTAAATTCAGCATGGTCACCAAAACGTAATTCGCCTCTGCTTGCCGATTCAACAGTTCCATCTGGTTTAATTAAAACTGCACCCACTTTTGGGTTTGCTTTGCCGTCTGTTCTTGGTTCTCCAATTGAATTATTCATGGCATCAATAGCCATTTGCATATATTTTTCAGGATTGAAATTATCTGATATTTTCTTTGCCATATTAAGCTGCTAATACTTGTTCGGTTAAACTTAAAATTTCGTCAATCTCTTTTTGATTAAAAATTCCTCTGATGCCTTCGGGGTGAAGCATGGTAAAAGGAGATTCAATCAGGTTGCGTTTACTCACATCACCTTTTTCCAACACAAAATTCTTAAGCAAATCAAGAAATTGAAGTTGTCGGCTGGTGAGGTAACTGTGTTTGGAAACAAAATCATCAAATGCTTTGGTAACAGTTTCGGCAAATGTTTCCAATTGCTCAATGCCCAAAATGTGCTTGATGAATTGTACCAATGCCGCTTTACGATGGTTGTAAGCCTTACGAAGCAAATCAACGGTAATATGCGGATGCTCGTTGTGCAGTTCTTCGGCTAATTGTTCTGCTTCATCCGTTGTAATTTCCTGTCCTTGTTTCAGTTTTTGTAAAATCGGACTGCTTGAAACCAATTCATTGATTTTCTTTTCAACCAGTTCACGGTATTTGGCTACACTCAACGCTTCGTGTTGCGGACCAAACTCTACAAATTCTTTTTCGGCAACAATGTCTTTCAAGTTGAATTTTGCAGGAGCCAACGGAATAACCGCTTCACGGAATTTCATCAAAGGCGAAAGTTTCTGAATCAGTTCTTCAAACTTGTCTTCATTGATTGTTGCCCAGTAATGATTGCTTTGAGCTTGTCGAATCAATTCCTGCTCTCTTGCTACAATGTTGATGCTCAGTGGTAGTTCGCCAATTTCTTCAATGATACTTTCTTTCAGCGTTTCAAATTTTTCAGTTTCTCCTGCCAAATGAGCCAATGAAACTTCCACAATGTCTTTTTCAAATCGCATGGCTTTGAAATCCACATCTGAAACCGTGCGAAGCAATGGTTTTACAACGGCTTCCAAAAATTCCATTTTGTCAGCAGTCAGGTTGTTCCAGAAGTTTTCGTCTTCTATTCGTTGTAGTTCGTGTTTGGCTTCCATAATCACTACCGAGTTTTTCGGCAGTGCTTCAACTTGCTTTCTGATTTTCTGAACTTCTTTGCTTACAATTTCAGCATTGCTTTGTGTTTGGGCTTCTTCAATCTTTTCCAATCGCACACCAAATAAGCGAACAGGCAAAGGAATTTGTCCTTTCAGTTCTTTGCCTCTCGGATTCAGTTTGAAATATTCAAAGTTGTCCCAACAATCGAGAATCAGGAAATTGTCTTTTTGAGTACACCAAGGTTTTATTTTTTCAGGTTCGAGTAAACGGGTTCCTCTGCCTATCATTTGCCAAAATTTGGTGTAGCTGTAAACAGGTTTTGCGAAAACCAAATTCACCAATTCCCGAACATCAATTCCCGTGTCGAGCATATCAACACTTATGGCAATGCGCGGCATGTCGTTACTTACAAACTGGTCTAGCAATCCGCCTTTGCCGTATACCCGTGGGTCTTCACTAACCAAAACTTTGGCTAATTCACCTTTATATTCGGGATAAAGTGAATCAAAAATTTCTTCTACTCGTCTTGCATGGGCTTTGCTGATACAAAAGAAAATCGTTTTCCCTGGCAATACTCCGTTGGCATCTTTGATGCTTTCTTCCATGAACTCACGGACAATTAAAGCGTTTGTGCCACGGTTAATTACTTTCTTTTCAATCTCTGTTCCTTCGTAGTTGATTTCTTCAATTTCTTTTCCTTCCAACATAAGTTTCTGTTGGTCTTCCAAAGAAATAGTCCGTTTGTTTATCCCTTCATCCTGAAACTTGGTTTTTATTTTCATTACCTGAAAATTGCTCAGGAATGGCGGAATATGATTGACCGCTTCTTCATAGGAATAAGCAAAAGTGGGTACGCCATCTTCACACTCAAACAACTGAAACGTGTTGTGGTCAATTACATCAGTTGGTGTGGCTGTCAAGCCAAGCGTAATGGTATTGAAGTAATCAAGAATTTCCTGATAGGTATTGTAAATACTTCGGTGGCTTTCGTCCACCACAATCAAGTCAAAGAAATGCGGACTCAAACTTTTGTCCTCATTGCGAATGATGTTCAACATAGTCGGATACGTTGAAACATAAATTCGTCTGTCGGTAGCAATTTCCTTTTCGCCTTGTTTTGGCCAGCGTGGTTCGTTGGGCAAATGCTCTTTGAATGCTTCCAGTGTTTGGTCACGAAGTGCAATTCTGTCAACCAAAAACAAAACTCTTTCTGCCCAACCTGCTCTCATTAATGCGTCCACTAAGGCAATACAAGTTCTTGTCTTGCCCGTGCCTGTCGCCATTACCAATAAGAATTTGCGTTTCCGTTTTTCAACGGCTTCCATTACAGCACGGATAGAAGCAATTTGATAATTCCGTCCTGCAATTTTGGTGTTGATGAGTTCGCCTGCTAATTGCTTTCTTGCTTTGCGAAT
This sequence comes from uncultured Chitinophagales bacterium, assembly GCA_964584555.1. Taxonomy (GTDB): domain Bacteria; phylum Bacteroidota; class Bacteroidia; order Chitinophagales; family JADIYW01; genus JADJSS01. The sequence continues at coordinate 351 of CAZPBT010000014.1, read as the reverse complement.
GTATGCGTAGCGTTCAAGGTCGTCCCGAGTTGGAAAGCCATATACTTTCTTTGGTGGATAATTGTCTAAATCCCAAAAGTAAATGTCGTGTCCGTTTGTGTAAAAGCAGAAAGGCAAGTCAACGCCTTGTGTTTGTTTAATGTTGAAGCAATATTGTTTGGCTTGTTCTCGTCCAAGTGCAGCGTCCACCGAAGTCTTTTTAGCTTCCACAACTGCAAGCGGTTTGCCGTCCTTACCTAACAAAACATAGTCGCTATATTGATGTCCAGCGTATGGTGTTGTCGGTTCTTCAACAACAGTCAAGTGAATATCAAATTCCTCAATTACCTGAGTTCGGTCAGTCACATTCCA
>CAZPBT010000013.1:11720-25057 GCA_964584555.1 uncultured Chitinophagales bacterium | reverse complement strand
TGTGTTACTAAAATATTAACGAAAGGATTTTAGGGGCAATTTCCTTACATTTGCTTCACGCAAAATTACCAACAATGAATGAACAAGGCGTCAAGAACCCTTCTGCTGACCTTAGCAAATTGGGCTTTTCTAAAACTACCGCACTTTGGAACTTATCTCGTGAAAATCTGATTCAAAAAACCCTCGACCTTCATCTCGGCGTGCTGAATGATACTGGAGCTCTATGTGTAAACACCGGAAAATTCAAGGGGCGCTCTCCCGCTGATAAATTTACCGTAAAAGATGAACTGACCGAAAATGCTGTGGACTGGAACAAAATCAATCAGCCATTTTCACCGGAAAAATTCGATGCGCTACAAGAAAAAGTAGTCGCTTATCTGGATAGTTTACCGCAAATTTTTGTAAGAGACGTAAAAGCTTGCGCCTCTCCGGAATATACCCTCGGCATCCGTGTTGTTACCGAAACACCTTGGGCCAATTTATTTGCCGACAATATGTTTCTGCGTTTGGATGATGCACAAATCCAATCGGCAGAGCCGGAATGGCTAATCCTGAATGCACCCGGATTTTTAGCCGATGCTGCTGTTGACGGAACTCGTCAGGGAAATTTCTCTATTATTAATTTTACCAAGAAAATAGTATTGATAGGTGGCAGCGCCTACACCGGAGAAATCAAAAAAGGCATTTTTACCGTTTTGAATTTCGAATTGCCGCACCTCAAAAATGTGTTGAGTATGCACTGTTCAGCCAATATCGGTGATGGTGGAGATACAGCTTTGTTTTTTGGCTTATCGGGTACAGGAAAAACAACATTATCTGCCGACCCAAACCGTAAATTGATTGGCGACGATGAACATGGCTGGAGTGACAGAAGTGTATTTAATTTTGAAGGCGGATGCTATGCCAAATGTGTGGATCTTACAGAAGAAAAAGAGCCGGATATTTTCCGTGCTGTTACTCACGGAGCTTTATTAGAAAATATTGAGTTTTTTGAAGGAACTAATACTGTCGATTATGCCAATATTTCCCAAACAGAAAATACCCGTGTGTCCTATCCAATTTATCATATTCACAATATTGCAGTACCTTCAGTGGGAGGCGTGCCTAAAAATATTTTCTTCCTGAGTTATGATGCTTTTGGGGTATTGCCTCCTATCAGCAAATTAACACCGGCACAGGCCATGTACCTGTTCATTTCCGGTTATACATCTAAAGTTGCCGGAACAGAAGAAGGTGTTGTAGAACCTCAAACCACATTTTCAGCTTGTTTTGGAGCGGCATTTCTGCCTTTGCATCCTGCAAAATATGCGGCTATGCTTGGCAATAAATTGGCACAAAGCCATGCTAATGTTTGGTTGATTAATACCGGTATGACCGGAGGTGCTTATGGCGTTGGAAAACGAATGAGCCTGAAATATACCAGAGCGCTGATAACTGCTGCGCTAAGCGGAGAGTTGGATGCCGTTAGCTATGAAACGTTGCCGATTTTTGATTTACAAATTCCGGTAGCCTGCCCGGGTGTGCCGGCAGAAATTTTGAACCCGAGAAACACTTGGGCTGACAAAGATGCGTACGATGCAAAAGCCAAAGAACTGGCTCAAAAATTCAATCATAATTTTGAAAAATATGCATCAGAAGCAAGTGCAGAAATTTTAGCGGCGGCTCCGAAAGTGTAAGAATTAAATTTTTTCGATTATTTGTTTTAATTTGTGCTGAATATTATGCACTCTTTTGTACGCTATTTATTTTTATGTTGCTTCAGCATACTTTGTTCTTATGCGGCAATTGCCCAACAGCAAACCGACTATAAGGAAATAATAAAAATAGACGGATTAAAATTCAAAAAAAACATAATAGCAGTAAACGCACTTGCAGATGTAGAATTTGTAAAGCCGATGCAAATCAGCTATGGACTTTCCATATCAGGGGCTTACCGCTTTTTTTATAAACCCAAACTGAACAAAGGGACGAGCGAGTATAATCCTAAAATAATAGAACGCGAATTGTTTATCCGACCTGCATTTGGTTATATCTATCGCAAAAGATATAATACGGGTATATTTTTAATTCCGGAATTAACTTATCGGCATACGTTTAATGTAGGTATTTTTTCAGAGGTCAGCTTTGATGCCGGATATATGTACACCAAATTAAATGCTCCTGTTTATGAACGTCAGGCAGACGGAACATTCAAAAAAGTATCTTTTGGTTATCACAATTTGTTGTTGGGTGGCAAAGTAGATTTTGGTTATGATTTTTCTAAAAAGACGGATGCACCATTGGATATACATTTGGGATGTAATTTATTATACCGTTATCCCAATAATGGCAGATGGGTGCGACGCCTGATATTTGAACTGGGAATAAGTTATGTAATCAGAAAAAAATCAGAATAAAAATGAGGTTGCATACATATATCATAGGTTTTATCCTGCTCTTAATATCATGCAAAAAGGAGGCTAAGGTAGCTTCAGGACAACTGGATAATTACTATTTCGTAAAAGTTGGAGATGTTGCATTGCCAGTTCGAGTGTGTGGTAACATTAATTCGGATATTGCCATTGTGTTTAATCATGGTGGCCCCGGCGGAAGTGCACAAGGCGAACGGGCTTATGCTTATTGGAAAGAAATAGAGAAGTACTATAAAGTAGTCTATTGGGATCAACGAGGTTCCGGATTGACACAAGGAAATACGGACCCCAATACCATTACCATCGAACAGTTTTCGGAAGATTTAGATAATATCGTAGATTTTACCAAGCAAGTAGTAAAGGCTGATAAAATATTTATTCATGGAATCAGTTGGGGTGGAGGTTTAACTACGTATTATTTATTAGATACACTCCATCAAAAGAAAGTTAAAGGTGCAATAGTAGAAGCACCTGCCTATGATTTAAAACATGGCATCATGCAGTTATCGGTAAACTGGCTTTTACAACGAGCAGACTCTATGCTTGCTTTGCACGTAAATGATGCCTACTGGCAAAATGTAAAAGATATTTACGCAGCCTATCCTGCCATAACTAATGTCCACATGTTTCAGCAACATTTGTCATTTCTGGGACAAGTAAACGGCATAGTTTATAATACATCTAATCTCGCTGCCCAGTCGATTTCATTGCCAAAATATGAAAGCTTTGTGGGTTCGTACAATAGCATGTTTACCATCAATCACTTGTCTTATAATCAGGCTTCACTTTTCGAAATGGACTTAACCGATCAGCTCTATAAAATCAAAGTTCCATTATTGTTGATTTGGGGTCGAAAGGATGGTCTGTTGCCATTTGATAATTTAGCCCAAAAGTATGCGGATAATTACGGCGGATCGGATATTAAATTTGAACCTTATCGGTATGATGTATCAGCACATCTGCCACACGTTGAGCAATATCAGGAATTTCAGACAGATGCACTGAAGTTTATCGAATTACACAAATAAACGTCAACTATATTTTCTCAAACTTGGTATAAGGTACTAATACCTCCGGTATTGTAATACCATCTGCTGTTTGATAATTTTCTAAAATGGAAGCCATTATGCGAGGCAAGGCTAATGCACTGCCATTTAAAGTATGTGCTAAACGCTTTTTATTGTCATTGTCTTTTAAGCGCAGTTTTAGACGATTAGCCTGAAAGGTTTCAAAATTGGAAACAGAACTGACTTCGAGCCATTTTTTTTGTGCGGCAGAATACACTTCAAAATCATAAGTCAGAGCAGACGAAAAAGTCATGTCGCCTCCTGATAATCTCAAAATGCGATAAGGCAATTTAAGCGATTTAAGCAGCCCCTCTACATGTAGCAACATTTCTTCTAAAGCTTTGTATGAATCTTCCGGTTTTTCGATACGCACTATTTCCACCTTATCAAACTGATGCAGACGGTTTAGGCCGCGCACATCACTGCCATAACTGCCGGCTTCTCTGCGAAAACAAGGTGTATAACCCACATTTTTTATTGGCAGATTTTTTTCATCTATAATGACATCCCTGTAGAGATTGGTAATGGGCACCTCAGCTGTAGGAATCAGATACAAATCATCTATGCCGATATGATACATTTGCCCTTCTTTATCCGGAAGTTGTCCCGTACCAAATCCGGAATCGCGGTTGACTACATGCGGCACCATCACTTCTGCATAGCCGGCTTCAGCGGCTTTATCTAAGAAAAAAGCAATCAGCGCACGTTGTAATTGCGCACATTTTCCTTTATAAACTGGAAACCCAGCTCCTGTTATTTTATTGCCCAATTCGAAATCAATCAAATCATATTTTTTAGCTAAATCCCAGTGAGGTAGTGCATTCTCAGGAAGTTGTGGGAACTCGGTAACGGAAAACGTAATTTCATTATCTTCAGCACTGTTTCCTTTTGGAACAATAGCATTTGGAAAATTGGGTAATAAAACCAACTTTTCAAATTGTGTTTCAACTATTTTGTCATGTTGCGATTCGGCTTCATCTATTTGTATTTTCAAATCGGCTATTTGAGCCTTCAGCTTGTCTTCCTGCGCTTTTGCTTCTACTAATGTATCACCGCTCAGTCCTTTTGATTTGACCATTAATGCACCAATTTCTTTAGAAATCGTGTTGCGTTGCGACAAATAATTATCTAAAGTTGTTTTTAGTTTTTTGCGTGCTTCCTCCAGTTCCAGTATTTCATCTACCAAATGAATATCCTTGAAATTTTTGTGTGCAATTCTTTCTTTTGCAAAGGCTATATCCTGTTTTAGTTGTTCTATCGTCAACATACGCTACTATTTGGCATAAAGATAAAAAGAACAACACTGAAAATAGAATTATGTAATTATAAACGAAAATGGGAGAGAGTTGGAATTGTCGGACGATATTAGTTCTTATGTAATTGAAGCAGTACGTCATTTCGACGAGGAAGAATGACGAGGAGAAATCCCGAACAATAACCAGACATCCGCAAACAAATCAGATCTCTCTCTACGTTCGAGATGACGTAACCCGTCATTCCGAGCGTCCGCCTGCTGCGAAGCGGACAGGCAGAGAGGAATCCCATACAACTCGGCACATGTTATTCCGTAAGTAGAGAGAAATCTCTATGCATTGGACATCCGCAAACAAATCAGATCTCTCTCTACGTTCGAGATGACGTAACCTGTCATTCCGAGCGCCCGCCTGCTGCGAAGCGGACAGGCAGAGAGGAATCCCATACAACTCGGCACATGTTATTCCGTAAGTAGAGAGAAATCTCTATGCATTGGACATCCGCAAACAAATCAAGATCTCTCACTACGTTCGAGATGACGTGTAAAAAATGGATAACTGCATCTGGTAAGCCTGATTATTCCTTTTTTAGCCTGTATAAGAACATTTCTCTGTATGTGGCAGCTGTATCTGTTGCTATATATTTACGCATGTTCGTCATTAAGGAGCTATCACCTAAAAGAATAAAATCTGCATTGTGCTGTTTCAAAACTTCATCTGTATGATTATAAGCAGTATAACCTTTCCGGTGAATTTGATTGAGTGAAATATTGGTAGAGATGTCGGGTAATACCAACACAGTTTTTTCTTTAGTAACCCCATTTTTTTCTAAGAACTCCTGAAATTCCATAGAAGATAAAGTTGCATTTGGGGTATTGTCTTTGATTTTTTCGTACAGGAAATACCTGCAAAAAATCAAATTAGGAATTAGAAAAAGAAATAAAGCTGTATGTGAAAAGATATTTTCGGCATAGTACATTTTATACACATAAAGCAAAGCGATAAGCAGGAAAAGAACTAACACATAAAACGTTACGTAATAGTATTCATGTCTGATCATGCGCTGGAAATAAAGCAAGATATAAAGAGCGGTAAACAAAAATGAATAGAGCAAAAATAGCCTTAATTCCGGATGTAATTTATTTTTATGCTTCCATAACAATGTACTTGCTACTATCAATAAAACAGAAGTTGTAGGCCAAAAATAATTTTTCCCCCAAGACATCGTCATGCGCCAGATACACAATCCAATCTCATACCCACTGAGTTTCCAAATGGGATAAATACCCAGAAAATAATACGTGTCGTGGTGCTGTGCATTATACCATTTTGCATAAGCATACCATGCAACAGGAATCAGCGCAAACAAGCACAAACTAGTAAGACTGCTGAATTTAGCTTCTTTTTTGAAAGCAAATAAATAGATAAACAAGATGGCAAAGTTGAGCAGCTGGCTTGCTTTCAACAAAACAGAAAATGAGAATGCTGATAATGCTAATAAGTGTAATAGTTTTGAATCTTTACTTTGACTATAAAAAAATAAAGCCCACCCGATATAAGCAAAACTCAATGCCGGAACATCAGACAAAAAATTATTGCCATAAAAAACTAATAGTGGCGAAGTAAACAAGAGTAAGGAGGGAAGCAAAGCTAGCACTTCATCCTGTAAAAAATAAAATGCAATAAAAAATACCGCAAAAATACCCAATATAAAAGTGAAACTGTCTATCACACGCAGGGCATAAGTGGGGTTGGAAAATTTTGCAGCGATATAATATAATATCGGAAACTCACCGGCGCATTTCCCTTGCTCCGATTGCAAATTATAAGTTTCCGGCTGAAAGAAAGGCAATTTGTTTTCTTTGTAATTATTGACCATCGCCATACAATCCGACTGCCGCCAGATATGCGAGCCTTGCGGTGGCAGTTTCCAAAAAAACGGGAAATTATATATCCAAAAAAAGACAAAAAGCACTATGGCTAACAAAATAATACTGCCTCGGTTTGGACTTGACATACGCATAAAAATACGTTTTTTATGTGGTGTGTTGCTCAATAATTTCCAAAACCTCAGCGTAATAGTCTGTATTCAGGTTGCTGATTCCGGTCTCTTTTTGACAGCCAACCTGAATACCATAAGGACGTGTAATAGTTAGCCATGCATTCAGTATTCCGGGCTCAACAGGAGCTTCCAAAAATACTTTGTGCTGCTGAATAAAATCCAATACATCCTTGTCTGCTAATTGTTTATTATTTAGCGATAAAATAAAATAATCTTCTGTTCTGTTTGCCTTATGAACTTCGGTATAATCAATTTGTATAAATTTGGAAAAATCCAACAGATCTTTATCCTGATGTGAAAAAGGAATTTGTATTTCTTGCAGAGAAAGTTGTTGTGCTAAGAAAGCAATTTCAGCTTGATTTTGATGTATGCCGAATTCGCCAACCAGTGTGGGTTCGTACAGCCACTGAGTAATATCTTTCACCTCATTTACAGTAACAGCATCAGGATTTAAACTATCCAAACTGAAGCCAAAATAATCTACACCAAATGCACTGAAAAAACGAGCATCTGACAAGTTGCTGATATGTGCAATTTTAATTTTCATATCCTGTTTGCTGTGTTCAAGTTAAAGTAAGTAGAGTGATTAAACTACTTTTTGTTCTTTTCCTTTATACGAAATAAAATAAAATCCTTCTATAGAAAAAATAAGCAGCAGGAATGCTCCCAGCTGATGCAATACGCCCAGTACAACAGGTATACTGCCTTGTGAATTAAGCAATGTGAAAATACCAAGCAATAGTTGTATGCCTACCATAATCAGGAGCAACCAACGGGTACGCTGAAACTCAAAGCTGCCGTTCCATTTTTTTGTTGTAATGAAAAGGATGATTACCCAAATAAAAATCAGGTAGGCATTGGTGCGGTGCAGAAACTGAAATAGTAATTTAGTCGAATATTCATACACATCCGTATTGGCAAAGTTGATGGCGGAAGGATAAAACTGTCCATTTATATCGGGAAAAGTTGTGCAGATTAAAGCAGCCTTTGACCCCGCAACTAATGCTCCCAGTGCAATCTGTATAAACACAAGAAGTATTAATACCAGAAAATAAATGTGCTTATTCATATTATAGTTTCTGTCTTTGTTTGGATATAAATAGCCCAAACCGGTGTACAATACATAAGCTACAATTATTGTGGCCACTACTATATGCGACATCAGGTTGACAGGATTCACTAATACCGTATTTTGCTTCAGTCCGCTTTGTACCATAATCCAGCCCACTATGCCGGCTACTCCACCTAACACTATTGCAATGACAATTTTGAAAATATCCTGTTTGTCTACTAACTTTTTTATTGCAAAAAAGATTAAAGGGATTAGTGCTGCAATGCCAATAAGTCGTCCCCATAAGCGATGAAACCATTCCCAGAAGTAGATGTGTTTAAATTGTTCCAGCGTCATGGTTGTGTTGACCAATTTAAATTGTCCGAACTGCTGATATTTGATAAATGCCAGATTCCAGGCTTGTTCATTCATCGGAGGAATAAAGCCCAGTATAGCTTTCCACTCCGTAATAGAAAGCCCGCTGCCCGTAAGCCGGGTGATGCCGCCTAATAAAATTTGACCCAGCAGCATTCCAACACCCACCATATACCATATTCCTAAGATTTTATTTTTATTTTCCTTTCGTAAAAAATCCATCTTATTGTTTTATGTGTTTTGCAATATTATTGATCGTAACATCCATCGGGGTGTATGTAAATGAAAACTGATTGACAAATTTGTCATTTTTATAGTGAAAATTTTCCATGGCAATTTTAAGATTTTCTTTGGTTAGCCCTCGTTTCCGAGATGAAAAAACACTCATCATGGCATCTAAGAAAACAAAAAACTTTCCGGAATATTGGTTTAATTTCATTTGTGGAGGCGTTACTTGTAATGCCTTTGCAATTTTTTCAAAATAGTGTTGGTAAGTGAGCGTTTCGTTCACTAAGATATAACGCTCAGCCGTTTTTTTGCTTTCCATTAAATCCATACAAGCACGGGCACAATCTTGCACATCAATAAATCCTATTGATCCTGGCGTGTAAAACGGAAGCCTGCGAGTGGCTATCTGCCTGAATAACCGTAATGTGGCTTTATGTTCATCATTGCCCACACCAATGATAATACCGGGATTGGCAATTACGGCATCCAGCCCTTCTTGCACACCCCGCCAGATTTCTCGTTCTGCCAGCATCTTCGTGATGCCATAGTGAGTAGTCCATTCGTTTTTTTCCCATTTGGTTTCCTCATCAATATCGACATCAGGCTTGCCGCCAATGGCAGCCACAGAGCTGATATGTACAATTTTCTTTACCTTCTTATACAAGGCAATATTGACTACGTTCGCCGTACCTTCAATATTTGTCTTATACATCTTGTCATAGTAAGAGGAATCGTAACCGATAACTGCGGCAGAATGATAAATTTTATCTATACCTTCACAGGCTGCTTCTAATGACGGAACATCTAAAATATCACCCTCTGTAATTTCCAGTTTGTTTTGGAAAGCCTGTAAATGCGATAAATCGGAATGCTTACGTTTAAGTATACGCACTTGTTTTCCTTGTGATACTAGTTGTTTTACCAATTCACCTCCCAAGAATCCGGATGCCCCAGTTACCAAAATCATGGTGCAAAGGTAAAAGATTATTGGCTAATACAAGAAGTTGCTAATTCAGACTTTTTAATGTTGTTTCAATTTCTTGTATTTTACTTTCCAGGAGAAGTATAATTTCTGAATAATCAGTGTTATGGTCTTTAGAAATGGAATGCAAAAGCCGGTTTAATTCCGATAAATTAAGTAACTGGCTTAGCGGTTTCAATGAGTGCAGAAGAAACCGGATTTGCCCTTCTTCTTCTTTTTTTAAGGCTACAGTAAGCTGACTCAATTTCTCTGAAAAATCTGCAATACCTAAAATATATCGCTTCCTTCGAGAGGGCTCAAAATCTTTTAAAAAGTCATTAATCCGTTTTTTTATTTCTCCAGCCATACGGTTTATGGAGTAAATATACTATATTTATTTAAATAAAAACATAAAATTATGGCAATAAATAAACTGATAAACATTTATATTATCGGCGGAGGTGTGGCCGGTATGACTGCAGCGCACGAATTGAGTAAAAAGAAAATAAACGGAGAACAGGTTTTTAATATTACGGTTTTCGAAAAAGATCCTAAATATATTGGAGGCAAAGCAAGGAGTATTGAACATTTGGAAAATAATTTTCAGGAAAGTGACAGACATAATTTCCTTCCGGCAGAACATGGCTTTCGTTTTTTTCCGGGTTTCTATTCCAATATCAATCAAGTATTAAAAGAAATTCCAGCAGATAACCAGGGAAATAAAAAAAACAAAAGTGTATTTGATAATCTGGTGCAAACCAGTACATATATGTTTTCATTCTTTAAGAACCAAAACAGAAATCCTATTTTATTACTGAATAAAACCGAACAATGGAATTATTTCGGGTCTGTTTTAAAAATGATTCGTTCCACTCGAGATGCTTATCTGGATATTAATCATAATGGGAAAAATCATTTTGCGTATGCATTGTTTAAAATGATTACTTCATCACATTTTAGGAAGCAGGAAGAATTTGAACGCGAGTCCTGGTTTGATTTTATCAATGCACGCAATACTTCTTATGGTAATGATTATGCAACTTTTTTTGCTGATGGACTTACACGCAGTCTTGCTGCGGCAAAGAGCAGGAAAACCAGCACGCGTACAGGCAGCACGATTTTGCCAAAGATGCTTTTTGAGGTGATTGCACCGGGAGGCGCAGCAGGAAGAGTACTGAATGCACCGACGAACCAGGCTTGGCTATTGCCTTGGAAAAAACAACTTGAAAAAGAAGGTGTGAAATTTGAAATGAATGCTGTATGCGTAGATATAGAATGTACATATCATCAGGAGTTGCCCACTGTGGATGTTGAAAAAACCGCCTTATCAAAAAACAAGAATAAAGATTTTTATTACATAGAGAGTGTTAAAATCAAGCAAAATGGAACCTATGTATGGAAGCACAATAATGACATGACAGCAATTTTCTTGTTTGCAATTCCTGTTGAAAAAATGGCAAAACTATTGACCGATTCTAGAGATGCAGATATTTTTCATGCAGACCCATCCCTCAAGTTTATCCAGCATTTGAAAGGTAGTGTGGACTGGATGTGTGGCGTCGTTTTTTATTTAAGGAACAAAGTTGAAATTACGCATGGGCATATTAATTTGATTAATTCAAAATGGGCAATAACGGGTATTCATCAAGAACAATTTTGGACTGCAACATATCAACCTGAGAAATTTGGCAATGGTGACGTAAAAGGCATTCTTTCATTAATTATGTCAAATTGTGACGAAGACAGTGATCTTTGCGATAAGCGTTCTGTATTTGAAATGACTAGGGAAGATATTATTAAAGAAGCCTGGGAGCAAATTAAAGCTGCGACATTTATTGTAGAACGTGATGAAAAGGGTAAAATCTGCGGATACCGTTGTCCCACAGATCACGATATTATTTACGAATATACCTTTCTTGATGAATCTGTAACGGAAAGAAGAAATGAGGCATTACAAGAGATAAATGATTATTTAGAGCTAATGGAAACTGATCGACATACAGCATTCGACACAGCATATGCCGAATATAAAAAAGTAAGAAATGATGGTGCAAACAATCCCTTGAATTTGCATCGGGGCAAACCTAAGAAAAAGGTATTTGTATGCGAAAATGAAAGTAAATTATTGGTGAATTATGTAAATATGTATTGCAATAGACCTTCAACATATACCCGTATACCGAACATGTTTCTTGCCGGAGATTACGTGCGTACCGAAGTGGATTTGGCCACTATGGAAGGTGCTTGCGAATCGGGGATACGTGCCGCAAATGCAATTGTTCAAACTGTGAAAGGATCTGATTTGTATAATGATAGCGGAGAATATGGCAAATTACAACTTTCTAAGATTGCGAAATACATCAACCCATTTTACAAGTTCTTAAAGACACCGTTGTTTATCATTTTCTTTAGCTTGTTTTTGATTGCCGGCTTTGCCACGGTGTTACTAATATTTGAATACATAGCGAAGCATAATATTTTTCCTCACTTACCTTCGCTGCCCATACTCAAAGATGCTATAACAGCAGGAACTCCTTTGCACAAAATAATTTGCAAAGTTTCGTTAGTTCTCAGATATATTTCCGCAGCATTTGTTCTAACTATTTTATTCAAACACTTGCAGACTAAACCTGAAAAGAAGATATTGATTTTTTCTATTGCAAGTGTTGTATTTAGTTTACTTTGCATAAGCTATTTTTATTCTCTGTTTTTTATAGTCGTTTTCCTCGTAATAATTATTTATTTTTCAGGATATTTATTTTTCAGATCGCATATAAGAATGGATGAAAAAAATTATAATAAGGGTATGCTCTGGATTCCTTTTTCGGATGGTTCGCTAATTAAAAAACTCGTATTTTATTTATTCAGAAACAGTGGGAAATCGAAATAGTTATATAGAATCAATTATTGACAGGCTTATCTCCCAAGGGAAAGACAAAAGGGAAACACTGATATTTTTTTCAAAGCTCACCGCGTTTTTTACTTTTTTATACGCATTTGTTTCCGGATTTATCATGCATAATTATTGGAGTATGATAGAGTGTAGTCTATATGGCATCTTCTGTTTGTTACTCCCCACGCTACTCAAAAGAAACTATAATTACAGGATATTGGCCAATTTGTTTGTTTTAGGTGGAGTAATAAATGTATATTTCAATGCATTCCAATTTGGCGGTATAAACTCCTCAGTAATGACCTGGACTGTTTATATTCCGATTGTTCCGCTTTTGATTGCTAAAGACAAAGATGCAATACGCTGGCTTTTTTTAGCACTGACGGTCAATATCATTTTTTGGCTGGTAAATTATCAGCGAGGTTTAAGCGATGCAGCATTTCGTATTTCTCTGTTTAATTTGTTTGTGTATGAAGGCTTGGATTTGTTGATTTTTTTATTCTCCTTCTTCTTTTATTTATCCAGAGATAAAGCAGAAAAAATTTTGACACAAAAGAATCATGAACTGGAACAAACTAAAATTGAATTGCTCGAATCACAAAATTCAAAAGATATATTCATTGCCAATATCAGCCACGAAATGCGTAATCCTATCAGTATTATCAAAGGATTGTTGAATATCGTAGAAAAAAATGAACAAGATGAAAACAGTAAAATTTATTTAGGTAAATGTGTGGAAAATGCCAATCAGCTCACTTCTATCATCAATGATTTACTGGATATTTCCAATTTGGAAACAGGCCGTTTGCATACCTTCAAAACCAATTTTGATTTGTATAAACTCATTTACGCCAGTGAGACATATTTTGAGAACAGAGTGGGTCAGAAAGCAATTCAGTATACGATAGATATTCATCCGGATACGCCAAAGTTAATCTTATGCGATCAAACTCGCCTGACTCAAATTATCAATAATCTGCTTGATAATGCTGTTTCGGGTACAGGGCTGGGATTGTCTATCGTTAAGAAAATCGTG
>CAZPBT010000013.1:0-11620 GCA_964584555.1 uncultured Chitinophagales bacterium | reverse complement strand
TGATAATGCTGTTTCGGGTACAGGGCTGGGATTGTCTATCGTTAAGAAAATCGTGAAACTGATAGATGGTGAAATTTATGTTACAAGTACTATGCATAAAGGCTCTGCTTTCTGTATTGAATTTCCATACGAATATGACCCAACACTTGATGAACCTGATACAGAAGCAAAACTTATTGAGATTAGAAAGAAATTGAATGGATTAAGTTTGTTAATTGCGGATGATATGCTGTTGAATCATTTGATTATTGAAAATGCAATTCACGATCAGTTGTTGAATTGCAGTATGGACTTTGCTATTGACGGCGAAGAAGTACTGGAAAAATTGAAGACCAGTCAATATGATATTTTATTGATGGATATTAATATGCCTAAAAAAAGCGGCATTGAAACCACTCAGGAAATTCGGAAGATATATGGCAAAAAGCAACATATTATTGCCTTATCAGCAAATGCACAAAAGAAGGATATTGATTATGCAAAGAAACTTGGTTTTGATGAATATGTTACCAAACCTCTTGATATCTCCGATTTATTGTTGAAAATGGATAGTGTTATGCATCCGGTTTCTGTGCGCAAATAAATGAATAATTCCAATCTCCACTTTTAAATGCTTTATATTGATATAAACAGGAACGGGTATTTTCTGTCTGTCTTTTTGTACGCAATCCCAGCCATTCCATAGTCTTACTGATCAGCATTCCCGGAAAATAACATGCATATAATCGTGTTACTGACGGATAAACGGCATTGCTTTTATCCTCAATCTTAATATCAGTAAAGCCAATTTCTCCCATTTCTGATTTAAAATAATCAGTACTTGCAAAGAAAGGAATAGACCATGATTTTTCCATTTTTTGCAACCATGAAGAAGGATTGTCGTTTTTGAAAAAATCTGCCATGATCAGTGTGCCACCCGGCTTGAGCAAGCGAAATGCTTCTTGTAAGAAGTGCGCTTTGTTTTCCGCATGGCAAACACTTTCTATTGCCCAGACAAAATCAAATGATTGCGAGGGTAATGTTGTACAACAATAATTCTGAACATCAAATCGCAATAAATGAGAAAGCCCGTATTTCTCCGCATTCAGTTTACATTGAGCAATTTGATTTTCGGGCAAGGCAATTCCGGTAACATCTGCATTAAATTGTTTAGCTAAAAAAATACTGCTGCCACCTGCCCCGCATCCTGCATCCAGTATCTTTTTATTTGCAGTAATATTTCCAAATTCAGCCAGCTTAATATTCATGTTTCTAATAGCTGCACGTAGATTTGGCGTAGAAGTATCCCAGTAGCCATAATGCAGGCACATTTCAGAGTTGAGATGCCAGACTAATTTATAATCAAGCGTACACTGATTATAATAATCTATTACCTCATTTTCAATTTTCTTGCTTAAGATGGTATCCTTATACATGTCTTTCATCTTTATGGTATAAAATTATTACCAATAAAGATAATAGAATTCTTTATTAAATATCATACTGTGATAAAAATTATTTTAATCCCACATAATCATGTAAATAATAACTTAAGGCAGATAAATAGCTCCGCCTGCAACATTCTTTTTAGCACCCGTTACTGATGCTAAGCTGTTTGGGATTTCTAGAAAACGCAATAGCCCGCAAAATGCCATTAATAAGGCTTCTTTGTATTGTATGGTTTGTAAGTCGGGTACTACAACCTGTAATGCAGTATGTGCCTGTATACGTTCTGTCAGATAAGTATGTAAAGCACCGCCACCGGTGATGAGTACAGCATTTCCGTTGTTAAAATGCTGAAGTGCTCTTCCTGTTTGCATAGCAATATGTTCTGCGCAGCTGGCTAAAATATCTTCTACACCGGCATTGTATCTTTCGCATCTGGCAATCCAATCAGCATAAATATGCTCACTGCCTAATGATTTGGGTGCATCTTGCAGGCAAAATGGAATTTGATTTAATTCATCCACCAAATCAGGAAGTATCTTTCCGGAACGGGCAAGAACACCATTTTCATCATATTGCATATTCTTTTTTCCTGCAAAAAAATTTAGTAAAGTATTACCGGCGCAAATATCATAACCGGAAATTACATCTTCCTTGCCATGTAAAGAAATATTACAAATGCCGCCGATATTGAGGAATGCTTTGAATTGGGGAAATAAATATTTCTCGACTATCGGCACTAATGGCGCACCTTGTCCGCCATGTGCTACATCTGTAGTTCTGAAATCACAAATAACTTTATATCCTGTTTGTGCTGCTATCTGCGCACCACATCCTATCTGTGTGGTAAACCCCGATAAGGGTTGATGAAAGATGGTTTGCCCATGAGAAGCGATGAAATCAATATTGTTTATCTTATTTTCCTGAATAAAATCAGCAGTAAGTAGTCCGAAATATTTCCCTATTTCAGTGTGCAGCTGTGCAAAATCAAAAGCATTGCTTTGAGTGGCCAGTCTGATCCGATCTTTAAATGCATCATTAAACGCTATGCATTCAGCAGCAATTATTTTGTATTCAATGTTTGAAGGAAGAATAGTGGGTTGAGCATTGTTGCCATACTGTTGAGTTGGATTTCCTTTCTGCGAATCAATAGTAAATGTTACGGCACAAATGTCCAGTCCATCAAGTGAGCTGCCACTCATGAGGCCAATGGCTGTATAATGTTTTTTATTCAAGTTAACTTTTTTATATACTTTATTACTTCCAAAATATATCAGGTACAATATAAAAGACGGTGTCGATGAAAAACAACAAATCTCCCTGCGTCAATACATTTTCTTCATGAAGGTCTTTAAAATAATACCTAATTCTGCATTATAATAATCATTATTCTTTTTGATGTCAAATCCATTGTTTTTCAGAAAGAGTCTGACATTATTTAAATCTGTTAAACCAGTTGCCTTCACAAACCTCTGTTCGACAAATGCATAAAGTATTTGCTCTTCTGAAATATAAAATCCGCACAACTGATATGCTGTATCAGGGAAATAATAGTTGTTTAGTAGTAAATTATTCAAATAATCTGTCCACGTAGCATAGTATATGGAATCATTGAGTTTATAAACAGTCCGTACATCTTTTATATACACTCTTTGTTCTGCACCTTGTGATATAAAATTATCAAAAGGAATTTCTCGTATCCAAAATTTATTGATGTCACAATATTCAGCTATCCATTTACTTTCTTCTTCTTTGATTTGCTGTGTTGTTTTACCCAAATAACCTGCTGTTTGGCATCTGCTAAGGAGATGGGTAACTGCTTGGATAGCTGTACCATGGCTAACTCTGCTCTTTCCTTGAAGGATATCTTGTAGTTCATTTTTAAATGATTTATCAGGCATTAGTAAATAAAATTAACTGCATATTGTTTAATCTGCTTTAGATTTAAATTCAGTATGCTAAAAGTAAGTTACATCTTGTAAATTTACAACTTTAATACACAATATGAAGAGATTGTCCGTTTTGCTCTTTTTGAATGCAGTTGTCTGTTTACTGTTTGCACAGGAAACATTTCCTGTGAATGGCACTCCTGATAAGCGTCCTGAAAAATTCTTGCTTATTCATGCCCGCATAGTACCCGATTATAAAAGTGTGCCGTTTGAAGGTAGTATGCTAATCGAAAATGGCAAGATTAAAAAAATAGCAAAAGGCGTAATAGAGGAGAAAGGTGCTGCTCTCATAGATGTGAAAGACAATTATATTTATCCGTCTTTTATTGATTTATATGCACAATATGGCATTGCGCCAAACACGCCAAAATCAAATAACGGTTATCCTCAATTTTTGTCAGATAAACAAGGAGCTTATGATTGGAATGAGGCGATACGGGCTGAATATAATGCATACGAAAACTTTAAGTCAGACACAAAGCAAGCGCAGTCTTATTTGGAAAATGGTTTTGGTGCTTTGCTGACACATAATATGGATGGCATAGTAAGAGGAAGCGGGGCACTGGTGAGCTTGTCTACCCAAAAGAAAGAACAAGAAATTTTTATCCAACCACAAGCAGCAGGTTTTTATTCCTTTGATAAAGGAAGCTCTCAGCAGGATTATCCCAATTCACTCATGGGCAGTATCGCTTTGCTTCGACAAACTTACTATGATGCGCAATGGTATAAGACACAAAAAACTGAATTTAATATTACGCTTGATGCATTTAACAAATTGCAGCAAATGCCAATATTCTTCAATACTTCCGACTGGCAAGATGTTTTTCGTGCTAAAAAAATAGCAGATGAGTTTAAGCTTAACTACATCTATGTTGGCAATGGTGATGAATATCAACGTGCCGCCGAACTTAAGAACCTTCATATTCCCTTCGTTATCCCTGTCGTACTTCCCCTGCCTTTTGATGCAGATGATCCTTACACTGCATCAGATTTAAGTTGGCAGCAATTGGCAAATTGGGAAGATGCTCCTTATAATCTTGCTTTTTTAGAAAAACAAAAAATTGACTTTGCGCTTACTTCTTACGGGCTAAAAAACAGCAAAGACTTTTTCAAAAATCTGAGTAAATACATAAAGTATGGAGCGTCTAAAGAAGAAATTCTTAAAGCATTAACTTATACTCCGGCAAAATTAATTGGTGCGGATAGCATGTTAGGAACTTTGGCTGTTGGAAAATATGCCAATTTTATCTTGACGGATAAAACTGTCCTTGACGATGGTTTCTCCATTTTGCAAAACTGGACACAAGGCGAACAGCACATCATTAATCCTTTTACTGACTCGCTTTATGAGAAATATATTTTGTCATACGGCAACAGGAAAGATACTTTAACAATTAATAAATCAACTTCAAAAAATGAAGCATCTGTTAAAGCAGATTCTACACAACAAAAATTAAACGTCAGCATAGCCGAAAACCAAATCTCATTTTCATTCGATAATATCGATAAGAACAATAAAGGAACGATTCGTTTCCTTGGATGGAAATCTAATGATGGATTTTCCGGAAATGCACTCATGCCCGATGGGAAATCAATTACCTGGATAGCAAAACCATTCTCATTTACAGCACAAAAAGACAGTTCGTTTGCAAAAACAGATACTTCAAAAAAACAATTGCCCACGATTTTTTTCCCATTTAATGCATACGGACATACGAAGCTACCGGAGGCAAAGAAAATAATATTCAAGCATGCAACTGTCTGGACGAATGAGGCAGAAGGCATACTGAAAAACATGGATGTTGTTGTAGAGAACGGAAAAATAACCTATATCGGTAATCAGGCAGACGAAAATAATGCAATAGTTATAGATGCAACCGGAAAACACCTTACTTCAGGTATTATAGATGAACATTCTCATATTTGTATCTCCGGAAATGTAAACGAATGTTCACAGTCTTCAACGGCTGAAGTGCGCATCGGCGATGTCGTAAACAGTAATGATATCAATATGTATCGTCAGCTTGCCGGTGGAGTAGTTGCTGCTCAGCTTTTGCATGGCTCCTGTAATCCTATTGGCGGACAATCTGCTCTCATAAAACTGAGATGGGGAAATATGCCCGAAGATTTAAAAATTAAAAATGCAGATGGTTTTATCAAATTTGCATTAGGCGAAAATGTAAAGCAAAGCAATTGGGGCGAAAAACAAAATCAACGCTTTCCGCAAACCCGTATGGGTGTAGAGCAAGTTTATATGGATTATTTTACTCGTGCATCTTCCTATCTCCAAAAAAAGAATGTGCGCAAAAATTTGGAGTTGGATGCCATCGCAGAGATCTTAAATAAAAAAAGATTTATCAGTTGTCATTCTTATGTACAATCGGAAATAAATATGCTGATGAATGTGGCTGATAAATTCAAGTTTAAAGTCAACACGTTTACGCATATATTGGAGGGTTATAAAGTAGCAGATAAAATGAAAAAACACGGTGCAGGTGCATCTACCTTTGCCGACTGGTGGGCATATAAACTGGAAGTGATGGAGGCTATTCCGTGGAATGCGGCTGTGCTGCAAAAGATGGGTATCGTTACGGCGATAAATTCTGACGATGCGGAAATGGGCAGAAGACTCAATCAGGAGGCCGCTAAGGCTGTAAAATATGGTGGCATAAGTGAAGAAGAAGCGTGGAAAATGGTAACATTGAATCCGGCTAAATTATTGCATCTCGACAAAAATATGGGCAGCATCAAAGTGGGCAAGGATGCGGATTTGGTATTATGGAGCGACAATCCTTTAAGTATTTATGCTAAAGCAGAACAAACTTACATAGACGGCAAGAAATATTTTGATATCACTGAAGAAGAAAAAATGCAGGATCAAATCAGAAAAGAAAAGGCAAGAATTTTACAGAATATGCTACAGGCTAAAAAAGACGGAGCAGAAACGCAACCCGCTACGCCATATCTTCAGGAAAATTATCATTGTGATGATTCCGGCATTTATCATGAAAGACAAAAATAAATTACCTCATAATTGCGACCGATGAAACGAATACTAAATAATATACTAACACTTTTATTCTTGCTTAAAAGTACAGCAACGCTTTTTGCACAGAATTATGCCATACAGCACGGCACCATTCATGTGGGTAATGGTCAAGTAATAGAAGATGGAGTGATTCTTTTTGAGAATAACAAAATTATTAGTGTCGGTAAATTTGCATCAGAAGCTGATAAAAAATATTTGCGTATTGATGCAACCGGAAAACAAATTTATCCAGGCATTATTTTGACAAATACAGATGTCGGCTTAGTGGAAGCAGAGGCCATCAGAGCAACAAGAGATGATTATGAAGTCAACCTGATTAATACGAATATACGATCGCTGACTGCTTTTAATACCGATTCAAAAGTTTTGCCAACCTACATTTTTAACGGCATTACTTATGCGCAGGTTTGTCCCCGTGGCGGTTTAGTAGCCGGTTCTTCATCAGTAATGAAAACGAACGGATGGAATTGGGAAGATGCCGTAGAATTGGCGGATGATGGCATTCATTTATATTATCCTTCCTTGATAAATTGGAGCGGAAAACCTAACGAAAATTATACGACTACGTACAACAAAATCGAAACTTTTTTAGCCGATGCCAAAGCTTATGCAGATACACTGTTGCATCAGGATCAAATACTGACTTTAGAACCGATGCGTGAGATATTCTCTGGTAAGAAAAACATGTATATACATGTTAATGGCGAAAAAGAAATAATCACAGCAGTTTTATTAGCAGAAAAATATGGCATAAAGCCTGTTTTGGTTGGTGCTAAAGGCTGTGAAAATATTATTTCTTTTCTGAAAGAGAAAGGCTGTGCGATTATCCTGCATAAAATGCATATACTTCCTCTACATGTAGACGACGACGTAAATTCGATTTATAAAATTCCGAAAGCCTTGGCTGATGCGGGTATTTTATTTTGTTTTGGAAATAATGAATATGAAAACTGGAATGCCCGCAATATCATTTTTAATGCAGGTAGTGCTGTTGCCTTTGGCTTGCAAAAAGAGGAAGCGATTAAAGCACTGACTTTTAATCCTGCAAAAATATTGAAGTGCGATAATCAAATGGGCACTATTGAAGCAGGTAAGCATGCGACACTGTTAATTGCAAAAGGTGATTTATTGGATATGAAATCAAATCAGCTCGAACACGTATTTATAGACGGGAAAGAAGTCAACTTGAATGAAAACTGGCAACAGCAACTCTATGAAAAATACATGCAAAAGTATAAACAGGAAAATAGCTTAAAACCATAAGATAATCAGTTGCTGATAAAAAAAAGAGCCGGACTGTTTCCGGCTCTTTTTTATTTATGTGATGAAAAATTATTTCAATTTGAATGCTTTTTTAACGGCATCAACATAATCTAATTTTTCCCAGGTAAATAATTCTACCTGTACTTTTTTCTCGTTGTCTTTGCCTTTGTTGAATACTTTGGTAACCACTTCAGATTTTCTTCCCATGTGTCCGTAAGAAGCTGTTTCAGAATAAATCGGATTGCGCAATTTCAACCGTTGCTCGATAGCATAAGGACGCATATCGAAAACTTTCTCTACCACTTTGGCAATTTCGCCATCCGTCATGTTTACTTTAGCCGTGCCGTTGGTATCAATATAGATGCCGCAAGGCTGGGCAACACCGATAGCATAAGATACTTGTACCAAAACTTCATCACATACACCTGCAGCCACTAAGTTTTTAGCAATATGACGTGTTGCATATGCCGCACTTCTGTCTACTTTGCTTGGATCTTTTCCGGAAAATGCACCACCGCCGTGTGCACCTTTACCACCGTATGTATCTACAATTATTTTTCTTCCGGTTAAGCCGGTATCACCATGCGGACCGCCAATTACAAATTTCCCGGTCGGGTTGATGTGATAGATAATCTTATCGGTAAATAATTTTTGTAAAGAGGGTTTCAATTGTTTTTTTACTCTCGGGATAATAACCTCGATAATATCTTTTTTGATTTTAGCCAACATTTTAGCATCCGTATCAAAATCATCATGTTGTGTAGAAACAACAATCGTTTCAATTCGGATAGGCTGGTTGTTATCATCATATTCAATGGTTACTTGAGATTTAGCATCCGGACGCAAATATTTTAATTCCTTTCCTGCTCTGCGTGTTTTGGATAATTCTTGTAAAATTTTGTGTGCTAAATCCAAAGCCAATGGCATATAATTGTCTGTTTCTTTTGTAGCATAGCCAAACATCATACCTTGGTCGCCTGCGCCTTGTGCATTGGCATGTGCTTCGAAAGATTTTCCTGTTTTTCTGTCCACCCCTCTGTTAATGTCTGCGCTTTGCTCATGTATGGCAGAAAAGATACCGCAAGAGTTCGCTTCAAACATATATTCCGACTTGGTATAGCCAATTTTTCGGATGACCTCACGGGTAATTTCTTGTACATCTAAATAAGCTTTAGATTTTACTTCACCTGCCAATACAACTTGTCCTGTGGTAACTAATGTTTCGCAAGCTACTTTAGATTGTGGGTCGTAAGCCAGAAAATGGTCAATCAATGCATCTGAAATTTGATCGGCTACTTTATCCGGATGACCTTCCGATACCGATTCTGACGTGAATAAATAAGGCATATTAAATTTACTTTTTAATTTTTAAGAAAGGCGAAAATACGAATTATTAATTTTATGACAAAATAGTACGTATTATCAATTAGTTGCTCCTTTTTTTTTAACTATCGGCTCTTTCTTATTTTATAAGACAAAATAAATTCATAATTTACGTTTCACTTATTATTACTTTGCTATTTACAAAAAAATGAACTATTAACTGAATTCTTAAATTAAAGTACAGATATATACGATGAATAACAGCCCACAGAACCTTGTAAAAAAACTCCTGGTTGCCAACCGAGGTGAAATAGCTATCCGCATCTTTAAAACCTGCAAAAAAATGGGCATTGCCACGGTAGCCGTTTTTTCTGATGCAGACGAAAATGCCTTGTTTGTAAAAATAGCTGACGAAGCGGTTCGCATTGGCGGTAAGCAACCGAATGAATCGTATTTGATAGCAGATAAAATAATAGAAGCAGCAAAAAAAACAGGTGCAAATGCGATACATCCCGGGTATGGCTTTTTGAGTGAGAAAGCAGCATTTGCACAACAAGTTATTGATGAAGGCTTGATTTGGATAGGCCCACATCCAAAAGCTATTGAAGTCATGGGCTCTAAAATTGGAGCAAAAAAAATCATGCAGGAAAATGGCGTTCCCACCATTCCCGGCTATCAGGGCGACGACCAAAGTGAAGCAACTATAAAAACCAAAGCGATTGAAATTGGTTTTCCTGTTTTATTGAAAGCCAGTGCAGGTGGCGGCGGCAAAGGTATGCGTATTGTGCGAGAAGAATCTGAATTAGACAAGGCAATTGCTGAAGCTAAATCAGAAGCATTAAATGGCTTTGGCGATGATACACTTTTAATTGAAAAATATTTTGACACTTCTCGCCATATCGAGTTCCAGATTTTTGGGGATAAACATGGAAATGCGTTGCACCTGTTTGAGCGTGAATGCAGTATTCAACGTCGTTACCAAAAAGTAGTGGAAGAAAGTCCATCGCCATTTATTACAGAAGAAACTCGTCAAAAAATGGGTGCGGCAGCTGTTGCGGCCTGCAAAGCAATTCAATATGACAATGCCGGAACAGTAGAGTTTATTGTCGCTCCCGACCAGTCATTTTATTTTCTGGAAGTCAATACAAGATTGCAAGTAGAACACCCGATTACTGAAGAAGTTACAGGATTGGATTTAGTGCGTTTGCAAATTGATGTAGCACAAGGTAATCCTATTCCGTTTAAACAAGATGAAATAAAACAGAGCGGACATGCCATTGAAGTACGTCTTTATGCAGAAGATCCGGGCAATCATTTTCTACCTGTAACAGGAAAAATAATAGATTGGATTCCGGATAAAACCAAAGGTGTCCGCTATGATACGGGCATCACCTCCGGCTCTGAAATTTCTACTTTTTACGACCCGATGATTGCCAAAATAATTGCCAAAGGCAATAACAGAAACGAGGCGATTTCTTTGTTAACTGCAGCATTGAAAAATACGGTTTGTTCCGGTTTTACTACAAATAAAAATTTCCTGATTGCTGTTTTGGAAAATGAAGATTTCAGAAACGGGAATTTTGATACGCACTTTTTAGATAGACAATTTAATTATGCGGGAGAAAAATACAGTCAGGAAACTTTGGATGTGCTGACATGTGCTTTAGTGCATCATAGATTTTTGCAAAGACAAGAAGAACGCAAACTGGCTAAAGGAGTGCCGGCAGGCTGGCGCAATAATTTTTATCAGGCACAAATGGAAAAATATTCCTATCTGGGTTTTGAATTTCCTGTAGCTTATACGAACCACAATAATGAGCTGCATATTTCGTTTGCAGAGAAAAACTTTACTTCCATAAGTGAGTACCGTCATTCCGAACGCAGAGAGGAATCTTGCAACAATTGGCACACGCTTGAAATAAATAACATTCGTCGCAACTTCCATATTTCAAAAAATGATCATCAATATTTTATTCAATCACCGACATTGGGGCAAATCGTATTGCATAGTGTGGAGCGTTTTCCATTGCCACAAACCGAAACAGTAAAAGGTGGTTACATTGCTCCGATGCCGGGCGAAGTTACATCCGTATTAGTTGTTGCCGGAGATAAAGTAAAAGCCGGAGATGCGCTACTGAAGATGATTTCGATGAAGATGGAAAATACGATTGAAGCACATTCTGACGGGGAAGTAGAAGAAGTGTATGTAAGTGCAAAACAGTTTGTAGAAAACGGAACGCTGTTGTTGAAAATGAAAGAAGAGAATTAGATAATTTGAAAATGTGATGATGTGAAAATGTAGCAATGAAGCTGATTTGGAAATTTGGAAATGTGAAAATGTGATGATGTGAAAATGTTTGATTATAAACTAATGTGAAATGAGGTTAAGTTTTACTTTAAAGAGATGGAAATAATGAGACAGTCAACATCTTATTGGTATTATTATCGTTCAGAAAAGAATGAATTTTCCAGAAAGTGTCTGGAAAATTGAAATAATAATTAAAAACTACAAAAACACAATGAACAATCTTTGTAAACTCTGCGAAAAAACTTTGTGAACTTTGCGGTTAAAAAAATAAAAATGCAAAAAGAAGAAAATAAAATATCATTA
>CAZPBT010000012.1:0-25912 GCA_964584555.1 uncultured Chitinophagales bacterium | reverse complement strand
TAGCTCAAGTTTCCGGCTCTTGTGAGAGTCAAACGCGAACTCCGTTGACGGTTACAGTAAATTCACCAGATCCTGTACAAGCTTATCTGGACGGTTCTGGAACAACAGGCGGGCATGTATCTGCACCGAGTGATACCATTTGTATAGGTGATACCAAACACATGTATGTAATTAAATCTTCCGGAACTACAAATACCTACAGCTATACCTGGACTTGTGGAACAACCGGAAATGGATTGCCGGGTACTACAACAGTTGATAATTTAGATGTTTCACCAACAATTGCAGGGACATATACTTATACGGCAACTGGAGTTGATGGTTCATGTACTGCTACTTCTACAACTACATTAGTAGTTAAAACTCCTTTATCTGCTTTGTCATACAGCAGTGGAGCAACAGTTAGTTATTGCAGTGGTGTTGCTATTACAAATAATACTCCTACCATTACTGGAACTCCAACTTCTTATTCAGTAAGTCCTGCATTACCCACAGGATTAACCTTAAATACAACAACAGGTGTCATTTCAGGAACGCCTTCAATTACCTCTTCAGCAACTAACTATACCATTACAGCAAGAAATGGAGGTTGTACTACTTCTTATGTTGTTAATATTACTGTTTTATCACCTATTTCCGGATTATCCTATACAACACCGGTTACTTATTGTAATAATATTGCCATTACACCAAACACACCAACTATAACGGGTTCACCAACTTCGTATAGTATTAGTCCTTTATTACCAATGGGTCTGTCTATAAATACAACTACAGGAGAAATTACTGGAACGCCAACTGTAGTTTCTGCGGCTGCAAACTATACAGTAACGGCAAGTAATGGTGGTTGTACAACTACTGCAATCGTAAATATAAAAGTTACAGATGTTCCAAGTATTACTACTAACCCTGCAAATATATCAGTTGCAACAGGAAGTAATGCTACGTTTACCGTAGCTTCATCTAATACACCAACAAGTTATTTATGGGAAGTAAATTCAGGAAGTGGTTGGTCAACTGTAACGAATGGTGGTGTTTATTCTGGTGCAACAACAGCAACATTAACTATTACTGCAGCACCTATAACTATGACGGGATATCAATATAGAGCAACTGCTGTAAATGCTTGTGGAAATTCAGCTGTTTCTACTGCTGCAACGCTTACTGTTACTTATTGTACACCTGCTACTTCAGGGGGTAGTACCTACTATATCTCTAATTTTACAACAACAGGTGGCACAGGAAATATAAATAATTCTTCATCAGGAAATGCTTCTGGTTATCAAGATTATTATTCTTCTGCAACATTAACTGCACAAACTAGTACTACCATTAATTACTCCATAACAGTAGCTGGTGGTAGTACTTATGGTCAAGCAATTTGGATAGATTTTGATGAAAATGGAATCTTTGCAGCAAGTGAACAGGTAGTTAGTAGTAGTGCGTATGCTAGTTCACCTCTTACAGGCAGTTTTGTCATACCTTCAGGTACATCTGCAGGTACCAAACGTATGAGAATCGTAGCAACCTTTACTCCAAATAATCCTTCAAATCCTTGTACCAATTCAGGTTCGGGAGAATATGAAGATTATAAGGTTATTTTAACTGCTCCAGCCGTTCCTACAATTACAAGTTTAGGCACATCAAGTGGTTGTGTTGGAACAGCTATTACAATAAACGGAACCAATTTTGTAGGAATTACAGCTGCGAATGTAAAAATTGGCGGAACTGCAGTAAGTTCTATCACATCTTTTACTTCTACACAGATAGTGGCAGTTATAGGAAGCGGAACCACAGGAACTGTAACAGTTACTACAGCCGGTGGAACTGCAACCAGTGCTGGTAGTTTCACGGTGCTTTCCGTTCCGGCAAATCCGGCAAATCCTACCAGTAATTCTCCTCAATGTAGTAGCCCCGGAGTTACGTTAACTGCAACTGGCACTCCACCCGGTGGCGAAACCTGGTATTGGCAAACTACGGCAGCAGGAACGACTATTAACACTGGCGTTAATGATCAGGCAACATACAATGTTACATCCTCGGGTACATATTATATACGTTCTTATAATGGCAGTTGCTGGAGCGTAGGAGCTGGTAGTTTGGCTGTAACAGTTAATAACGTACCGGCTACTGTTTCTGCTACTGGAATTATTCCTGCTAATAGTGCAACAAATGTATGTTATGCAGGAAGTGGAGCAATAACTTCATTAACATGGACGGCAGTTTCCGGAGCAACTTCTTATGATGTATATTTTGGAGCTGGTGCATTGCCGGGCACAGTTACAGCTAATGTTACAACCAACTCATGGACAATAAGCCCTGCATTAGCTGCAAGCACGACTTACTATTGGAAGGTAGTGGCTAAAAATGCCTGCGGTGATGCAGTAGGTTCATCTACATGGTCATTTACAACAAATAGCGGACCTTGTTATTGTACTTCAAATCCATCTTCTAATGATGGAAGTGGAATTACAGGAGTAACAGTGGGTTCTGCTACTTTTTCCGTAGCTGATGTAACTTATTATAATTATACAGGTTCAATTCCGGATTTAACGCAAGGAACAAGTATTACATCGTCTATTACATTTGCAACAGGATATACCTATGATTCGCATATCTGGATTGATTTTAATGATGATGGTATCTTTGATAATACTACAGAAAAGGTTTATACAGGAGTTTCTACCTCCACAAATCCGACAACATTAAATACAACTTTCCCATTAAGTGCGAGTGCGGCACTTGGTCAGCATAAAATGAGGATAGGTACGGCTGATGCAGGACAAGCTACACCCAATTCATGTTATAGTGGAACTTTTGGTGTAACTATAGATTTAGATGTAAATGTAGTAGCACCTACAGCTTGTTCCGGTACACCAACAGGTGGTACAGTTACAGTAAGTCCGTCATCTGGAGCTTCTGGATCAACTTATGGTGTTTCAGCAAGCGGTTTTTCTACAAGTACTGGTATTACGTATCAATGGCAATACAGCGATGATGGCACTACTTGGACAAACCAAGGTGCTTCATCAAGTACGTATGCTTCATTAACAGGATTAACCGCACCTGCATTCGGCGTTGTTAGAAGCTGGCGTTTAGTTGTTACATGTACAAATTCTGGGATAAGTACAAATTCTACAGCCGGAACTTTTACTACAACTTATTGTCAACCATCCAGCACTTCTAGTAGCACATACATTAATAGCTTTTCTACGAGTGGTGGAATTAGTAATATTTCCAACCCAACTACTGGATATACTACAGGTGGCTATGCGAATTATTCTGCTAGTTTATCTGCTAGCCAATATCCAAATTCATCTATTACATTCTCAATAGCATATGTAGGTGGGACAGCAGGATTAGGTATTTGGGTTGATTGGAATAATGATGGGGACTTTTTAGATGCAGGCGAAAATGTATATAATTCAAATGGTTGTGTTGCTGCAGGTACCTATACTCCAAGTTTTACTGTACCAGTAACACAAGCAATAGGGAATTATAGAATGCGTGTAATTGCTGATTATAGTGGTTGTACGCCTACCTCATGTACAATTGCAGGAACTCGGGGTGAGGCTGAAGATTATACACTTACGGTTGTTCCACTACCTGTTTGCTCAGGAACACCTAATACACCTACTATTAATGCATCTTCTGCAACAATTTGTATTTCAGGTACGGTATCTTTTACAGCCACAGGCTATAGCACAGGCGCAAGTGGTTTAAGCTATCAATGGCAGTCATCTACAGATAATTTTGTTTCATCTATTAACGATATTGCCGGTGCTACAACTGCAGCAACCTATACAAGTGGAACAATAAGTTCAACAACCTATTATAGATTAAAAACTACTTGTAGCGGTTCCGGTTTAGTATCCTATTCCAATATCATTACAATAACTGTAAACAATCCATCTATTGTATCTACAACACCCGCTGAACGTTGTGGAACAGGTACTGTAACTTTAGGTGCAACTGGTAGTGCAGGTACTACTTTAAATTGGTATGCTACAGCTTCTGGTGGAACTTCTTTGGGTACAGGAACAACATTTACCACTCCATCTATCAGTAATACCACAACTTATTATGTTGGTGCAGAAGTAACTTCATCACCACTAACAATTACTTTAGGTAGTGGAGCATCTACTACTAGTGGCAGTGGAGCATCTGGTGGCTCATATATTAGTCCTTTTAGTCATTATTTTGGAGGTTATAAAGCACAATATTTAATAAAAGCAAGTGAATTAATTGCTGCAGGTTTTTCAGCAGGTAATTTAACTTCTATGTCTTATTATGTTACATCTGTTGGTACAACCTATAATGGATTTGAAATTAATATTGGAAACTCCTCAGCAACAGCTTTAACTACCACTTACGAGACACCAATATTTACAACTGTTTATAGTGGAAACCTTACACCCAATACAGGTACATTTACTATTCCATTTTCAAGCAATTTTTATTGGAATGGCGCTTCTAATATTGTTGTACAGGTTTGTTGGAGTAATAATAATAATGGTGGAACTGCATCTGAAGTAAAATATGATGCAACCAGTTTTGTTGCATTAAATTATAATTATTATGATAGTTATACACCAGCTGCCATGTGTGCTTTAACAAGTGCAACAAGTACAAAAAGTAATAGGCCTCAGTTAAGCTTTAATGGAATTCCTCTTTGCTCAAGTTCTACAAGAACACCTGTAGTTGCAACAGTAACACAGCAAGCTACTAACCCTACTTTAAATACAACGACCGTAAATGTTTGTAATGATGGTAGTACCATTACCACACTTACTGCGAGTGGTAGTTCATATAGTTCTACTGTGAATTTGTTTTCCGAAAATTTTGAAGGTAATTCGTTAGGCAACCTTACTTTAGTTAATGGTACTGGTCATTCTCCAACAAACTCAAATTGGACAGTTAGGAATAGTCCTTATACACCATCAACATCAGTCTGGAATCCAACAATAAATTCTGGTAGCTCATATTTTGCATTGACTAATTCAGACTATAGCGGTGCTACAGTACATACCTATCTAGTAACAAGCACCCTGAATGCATTAAACTTTACAACTTTAAATTTAACATTTAAACAATTTTATTCTGATTTTAGTAGTACTGCGGACTCTGCGGTAGTAGAAGTATCAACTAATGGAGGTACAAATTGGACGGTAGTTACTTCATATTTAACGAACCAGGGTACTGCAACCTCATTTTCTACTGCATCAGTGAACTTAAATACATATGCCGGACAATCAAACTTAAAAGTTCGTTTCCGTTATGATGCTGGTTGGAATGATGGATGGGCAATTGATGATGTATTAATCTCGGGTAATCAAACAATTAATGCCTATTACACATGGTCTCCGTCTACTGGGCTTTATACAGATGCAGCAGCTACTACACCTTATGATTCTACAACAAGTCCTAACTTAGCTACTGTATATGCTAAACCAACTTCTTCAATTACGTATACTGCTATTGCTTCTTATGTATCGCCACAAAAATGCGCCGGTACCAATACTGCAACAATAAATGTTTCTCAAATTCCAACGGCGACAGTTAATCCTGCATTATTGTATGCTTGTGATGCATCAGCCAAATTATCATTAAATTCTTTGAATCCGGTATCTTCAATAATAAACTGGACAAGAACAGCCGGTACTGGTTCTGCTTCAGCATCCGGCAATCCGGCTACGGTTACCGGACTTTCAGCAGGTACTAACACTTATGATATAACAGCTACAAACGGAGCATGTGTCAATAAGCCAATTGGTTCTGTATCTGTTTCGATGCCAACTGTTTCTACCACGGATATTACATCAACAACATCATGTGATTATTGTGTTTACAACGATGGTAATATGAAATCTCTATACAATGCAGGAGATGGTAAATTAATTGCAACAATTGAAGATGATGCAACAGTAACACCTGATAAATTAGACGAAACTCAAATTTGTGTAAGATTTGACCCTAGTGTTCAGACTGTTGTAGATGATTTAGGCTATAACCAGCCTTATCTGCAACGACAATGGACTATTCATCCAGCTAATGGTACACGTGCTAAAGTAACTTTGTATTTTACAGATGCTGAATTATTGGCATTGCAAGCTGCTGCAAATACAGGAAATTACCAGTTTTCTGGATATACCAGTTTATCAGTAACAAAATATTCTGGTGGACAGGATGGTACATTTATTGCACCGGCTTCCTCAGGAGGTACTTTTGTGCCGGCCACATTTAGTGCTTATAATGGTGATCATAAAGTAGAATTTACGGTGGATAATTTCTCCACGTTTTATATACATCCTATTTTATTTGCCTTTAGTGTATTGCCTGTTGAATTGTCCTCTTTCAATGTAGCATGCAATAATGGAGAAGGTATATTACACTGGACGACACGAAGTGAAGTAAATGCTAAAGAATTTGTACTGGAGCGTTCATCAGGGAATGCGAATATTTTTGTTCCAATCGCTGTAATACCGGCCGCCGGAAATTCAAATGTTACAAAAGAATATAGTTATACAGATAACAGCATTGATGATGTTCCGGTTTATTACCGTTTAAAAGAAGTTGACAATTCAGGCAACTATAAATATTCGTCAACAATAACTTTAAGTTGTGAAACAGCAGTTACAGCTTTCCATGCATATCCATCCTTGCAATCTTTAATGGTAGAAGCACATATAGCAATTGAAGGAGATTATTCTTTTACTTTAGTGGACATACAAGGAAAAGAAATTAGTCAATCGATACAAACATTACAGAGTGGAAGTTCATTGTTTAGTATTACTGATATCACTAATTTGCCTAAAGGAATATATATGTTGCGCATTCAGTCGAAAGCCAATAATTATTCTGTGACAAGGAAGATATCAATAAACTAAACAATCCGGTAAGAATATGAATCAAATAAAAAGGAGGCAGTCAAAGATAGCATCATTTTCTATATATTTTAAATATATTAAACTATTTAGGTGTAGTAATGGTTTACAGGAATAAAGTGTTTTCGTACTTTTTACTATTAACCTGAGTTATGGACTAGGCAAAGTAATGTAATGAGAAAAAAATGTTTATTACTCATTATTATACCAACAATACAAAAAGGATAAAAAGATGAATATAGTTCTGATAGTAAAACAACCATCATTTGTGAAAAGAATATTCCGAACTCACATTATAAATATTGTTCAATAAAATAGGAAACTTCTGCAGGTACTTCGTGTTTGTAATTTGCAAACTCAATCTCCACAGCCACCACACCCCCCGCACGAGCTACCGCAACTGCTACCACATGAACTAGCGCAACCGGAATCTGAACTTCGGTCTGCAAATCGTTTTTCGCATGCATAGATAAGAGGTAAAAATTCAGGAGTTAGTGCATATCGCCCCTGGGTAAAATACAACCAGTATTTGTCTTCTTTATCAGCTATATTTGGAAGAATAGACTTTTCAAACCAATTAGGTAAAATTTCTTGTGTTAAAATGCCGGCCAAACGCTTTAAATAAAATACGGAAAATGCGAGCAAGCAGAGTAAACAAATGACCAGATAAAAGACGGGTTTTCCTCTTGAAAGCCCTAATAAAAGTCTTTCAAATCCTAACAAGAAAATAAATGCAATTAACCAAAAATTGAGATAAAATATAAATCCGAATGCTCTTGATTTTGTAAAATACTTTTTTAATTCGTTCATAGATTTTGCTGTGTTTTGAAATATCGGTTTTATAATTAATTTTGAAAACAGCTCGCTGTAGTTTAATTTCCCGTTGTTCTTTAACGTATTAAGTATTTGATGGCTTTCCGGACTTTTTTCATGTTTAAAAATGTAAATTTCCACACTTTCTTCACGTAGAAAAATTTTGTCTTCTTGAATTAAAATATCAACTGAATCATGTATAACTTCATCAAGTTTTTCCGTTTTTAAATAAATTAGTTCGGCAGGGTGTAAGTAAAAAAAATAAGATGTATCAGCAATGCTTTCCAAAAGTTTTTTCAATTTGTTTTTATTCCAAAGTTCTAGACAAATAAAAATGACAACTGCAGTCAGTATAAAATAAAATAAAAATTGAGGATTGTTAATGTGTATGAATAAAGGCTTCAATAAGAAGTAAACGGGCATCAGTAATACAAAAAATATCACAATCCCATTAATAATAAATGATCTGATTTTTAATTTAGCTTTTGGCAAAGCAAGACTCTCGAAAATTGTAGCATTTTCCCAGATTTCATTTACTGGATTGCCAAATTCATTTTTATACAGTTGTCTAGTGCGTTCTTTTGCTAGAATAAATTTTTCGCGCTCTTCTCTGTTATGTGTAGATGGTACATGTTCAATCGTCTTTCCCAATAATTTACAGAATGAAGCATATTCTTTTGTGAAAATCAAATGCAAATGCCAGACTGTATCTACAACAGGCGATGGTGAAACCATCTGATTGGATATGGCAGCTAAGTACATGAATTTCTTATACTCTAGAATTGCCTGTTGTGTGAATTTTTTAGTCCAGAAGTTTTCGTTAGCCAAACGGATAGAAAAGCCGTATTCCGAAAAGGGTTGATCAAAATCGTAATTTACTATGTTCTGCCATAATGCTAAGTTTAACATATGTTTTCTCGGTTTAATAGACAGCAGTAATTACATGAAAAGTGAAAAAGTTTGATATAAGGTTTAAGAACTGTTTCATTAAATATCCAAAAAATCATTGGAAACAAATCCGGATTCATTGACTAATCTTCTGTTTTCCAGTTGCAGTTTTTCAATTTTTAGCAGGAGATGGTGAATTACTTCCAGCCCGGGCATATTAACATCCATATCATAATGCCAGTTGGCAAACCGTTCCAAAGCAGGAAGCTCATCATATAATATGTATTTTATTTCATCTTCCATTTCCGGATGCAATAAACCCGAATCTTCTAATGAATCTAAAAAAGTAATTTCAATATTATAGATTCTTACAATTTCTTCTCTTGATATTTTATCATTCATTTTCAAGAATTTTTAAGCTGTTCAAAAAGATCTTTTTGTTTATCTGTCAGGTTGGTCGGTAATTTAATTTGATAAGTTACATATAAATCCCCAAACTCTCCTTCTTTTTTATATACCGGAAAACCTTTGCCTTTTAATCGAACCACACTGCCATTTTGTGTTTCGGGTTTTACTTTCAATTTTACTTCACCGTCCAATGTATATATGATTATATCACCGCCTAACATGGCCGTGTATAAATCTATAACTTGTGTAATGCGCAAATCATTGCCTTGGCGTGTAAACACTGCATCATTCGGTATATTGAAGGTAATGTATAAATCTCCGTTTGGTCCACCGTTCATGCCCGGATTGCCATACCCTTTCAATTTGATTTGTAAGCCGTCATAAGCTCCGGCAGGTATGGTAATGCGGACTTTCTTGCCGTTTACTTCAAACATTTGCTGGTGCGTTTTTGCAGCATCGCGTAAGCTTAATGCCATTTCAGCCTGAATGTCATTTCCTTTAAATTTGCCCGAGGCACTTCCTCTTGAACTTCTTCCGCCACCAAACATATTTTGGAAAAAATCAGAAAAATCTTCTCCCTCGAAATTACCGCCAAATCCGCCACCATCCGAAAAACCGCCATACTGCCCATATTGCTGTTGCTGCTGCTGGTATTGACGCTGCTGTTCTTGGGCTTTCTCATACTCTTCACCATGCTTCCAGTGTTCGCCATATTTATCGTACTTCGCACGGTTTTCAGCGTTGCTTAAAACTTCATTGGCTTCATTTATTTCTTTGAATTTTTTTTCCGCTTCTTTATCATTAGGATTCATATCCGGATGATATTTACGAGCCAGTTTACGGTATGCCTTCTTTATATCATCAGCACTTGCGGTTTTTGAAACACCTAATGTCTTGTAATAATCAATATACACCATATACGACTCCGTTTTTTCAAAAATAAGAAATTAACCGCATTCTAAAAATGATTACTAAAAAAATTGCAGTCAAACAATATAATTGAACAGAATAATGTATACTAATTTATTACAACTGTTTCAATTTACCTTAAAATATGTTAAAATTGACTTTGTTAAAATTTCCTTAAAAATTTTTTGAACTAATTTATAGTTTTCGTTGTACATTACTGTACAATTTAAAAAATTAAAATGAAAACCGCGTTTAAAAGCTTGCTACTGATTGCCAGCCTTTCTTTGATGCAATGTCAAAGATTATTTACCCCAAAAGATGGAGTAAAATGTGTGATGACTAACTTTGAAAATGAAATTGAAAACAATCAGAATCTGGCATTCACCTTCAATAAAGACATGGTGAAAAGTGATTCTTTACTGGATGTCTGGCTCGATGATGAGCTTATTAAAATTTCACCGGGGGTGAAAGGCAGGTGCAAATGGACAACAAAACGAGAACTCATTTTTTCACCCTTAACAGAATTCCCATCAGCAACAGATTTTAAAGCTGTCATTTCTGATAAAGTAACTAAAGATGCGCCCGTTACCATTCGTTTGTTAGGCAAAACAGCATATGAATTTCATACTTCATTTTTAACTATCATAGGTTCGCATTCCTATTGGCGGCCTGACAAAAACAATGCTGACAAAATTCTGCTCCAAACAGATGTAAAATTTAACATGCCCGTACAGCCTTCAAAAGTAGCTGATTTACTCGAAGCTAAAATAAATGGTGATAAATCAGATTTTACTATAAAAAATACAAGACCTTCAAAAGTCATTTCCATCCTGTTCAGTAATCCAAAATCTACTAACGAAAAAACAGTAGTCAATCTTAAATTGAAAAAGATGGGTAAGAATATGCAGGAAGATGAATTTACTGATAAATCCAAAGTAGCGGCTATTCAAAAATTAGAACTTGGAAAAATTGATGCCGTACACAATGGTATTAACGGTACGCTATTTATTGCAACTTCTCAACCGGTAAAAGAAACCAAGCTAAAAGAAGCTGTTAAAATAGAACCTGAAGTCAATTTTAATGTCACTGCTGATGACCAGGGCATTATGATTACGAGCGAAGAATTTAATGCAGACCAGCAATATGAAGTCTATATCAACGAGAGTATTTCAGGCATTTTTGGTGGTAAGCTGAATGATGATTATGTAGAAGATGCAGCCTTTGGCGATTTGTCACCGATGATACGATTTCAACAGGAAAAAGCAGAGTACTTAGGTGCTAAAGGCAGTAAAAATGTTGCGCTTACCATAACCAAAACGGATAAGATAAAAGTAAGTGTATATAAAGTATTTCAAAATAATCTTTATGCCTTTAAAAACAGAGGAAAAGACTGGGGGTATAATGATACCTATAATGAAGCTACAGGTAGTTATGACTACAATGACTATCAATACTATGATATTGAAAACATGGGAGAATTGTTGTATGAGAAAAAAATAAATGTCAGTAATTTGAAAGATTATGGTCCGAATGCTAAATTGCTCAAACTGGACTTGAATGATCAGCTTAAAGAATTTAAAGGCATTTATGTGGTAAAAGTAGAAGATAATGATAAAATTTGGGTGCAAGATTCTAAAATAATTGCCCTGAGTGATATAGGTTTGATTGTAAAACAAGATAAATCAGCTGTTCACGTTTTTGCCAATTCAATTAAAACTACCGAGCCGATAAAGCATGCAGAGATTTCCATTATTTCTACATCCAATCAGGAATTGGGAAAAGTAAAAACAGACGGTGATGGCTACGCCCATTTTGTCATACCGGCAACTTATAAAAATATCGGATTTAAAGTAGGAATGGTTACAGCAGTACATGATACTGATTATAATTATATCCTACTGGATGGAAAAGAAGTCGACAATTCGCGTTATGATGTTGGAGGCAAATACCTGAATGCATCGAATTATGATGCATATATTTATGCTGAAAGAGATATCTATCGTCCGGGTGAAACCATGCACCTCAATACGATAGTACGCACTAATACTTGGGATTTGCCGGGAGAGATGCCTGTGAAAATCAAAATTTATGCTCCTAACGGGAAGGAATTTTATAATGCCAAAAATGTATTAAATGAACAAGGAGCTGTAGCTGATGATATTGCCCTTTCTGCATCGGCAATGACGGGTACTTATGTTTATCAAATCTATTCAGGCAACGATATTTTACTGGCCTCAAAAAATATGCTGGTAGAAGAATTTATGCCAGACAGGATTAAAGTGGATTTGAAAACAGATAAAGACGAATACCGACCTAATGAAGCCGTCAATTTCAGTATAAATGCCATGAACTATTTTGGTCCTCCTGCAGCCAACAGAAACTATGAAGTCAATTTTTCATTAGAGAAAGCATCCTTTGCTTCTAAAGAATTTAAACAATATACTTTTGATGTAAGTAAAGCTGCAGAATACCTGAGTGTAAACGCTAATGGCATTACAGATGCCAATGGTAATGCTTCAGCTGCATTTAATATTCCTGCAGAATATGCTTCAACAGGATTGCTCAATGGTAGAGCTTTTGTTACCGTCTTTGATGAAACGGGAAGACCGGTAAACCGCCTGAAAACATTTAATGTTTATACACAGGATACTTTTTATGGTATTAAAACAGACAATGACTATTTCAGTACGAAAAGTCTGATTAAAATTCCGGTTGTAGCTCTTGACAAAAAAGGTGTTGCACTAACTTCTGCAAAAGCAAATGTAAAAATGATTAAACGGACATGGGAAACTGTCTTGCAAAAAAACAACGGTGTACTCAGTTATGTTTCTCAGCAGAAAGAAGAAGTTGTAGAAAATAAAAATATTCTGATAAGAGGAGCGAATTCTTATTTTGCTTTTTCTGCTGATGAAAGCGGCGAGTACGAAATGCGCATATCCAATCCCGGAAACGAATCGTATGTGTCATTCAATTTTTGGGCCTATGGCTGGGGCGATACTTATGCCAACTCTTTTGAAGTAAATAATGAAGGAAAAATTGACATCACTCTCGATAAAGAAAAATACTTATGCGGTGAGAAGGCAAAAGTATTGCTGAAAATGCCGTTTGATGGAAAGGTATTAATTTCTATAGAGCGAGATAGTCTAATTGAGCATTTTTATATCGACAGTAAAAACAAAGCAGCAGAGTTTGAGCTAAAACTTAAAGAGGTTCATGTACCTAATGTCTATGTTTCAGCAGTGCTGATAAAACCAAATGTAAACGATGGCATGCCACTCACCATAGCCTATGGTTTTCAGCCGGTATTAGTAGAAAATCCGGATAATAAAATTCCGATTGACATTCAATGTGCGACAGAATCACGCTCTAAAACCAAGCAAGTAATTAAAATAAAATCAAAACCCAATACAGAAATGACGATTGCTGTAGTGGATGAAGGTATATTGGCACTCAAAAATCAAAAATCTCCAAGCCCTTATGATTATTTCTATTCTAAACGGGCTTTAGAGGTCAGTTTGTTTTCCATTTATCCCTATTTATTTCCTGAACTAACTGCCTTGGGCGGTGGCTTCGATGATATTGGAAAACGAGTAAATCCTATGACCAATAAACGGGTGAAGCTGGTTTCGCTTTGGTCTGGTATTATCAAAACAAATGCACTGGGCAATGCCGAATTTCCCATTTATATTCCGCAGTTTTCAGGAAGTTTACGAGTGATGGCTGTTGCATACAATGGTAAGCGATTTGGCAATGCAGACAAAAATATTACGGTCGCAGATCCTATCGTTATCAGTACCGGCATTCCGCGATTTGTTTCACCCGGCGATGAACTTACCGTTCCGGTAACGGTAAGTAATACCACTAAAAATAATGCACAAGCTATTGTCAGTGTGCAAAGTTTTGGTGTATTGCAAAATAAAGTAAATGGCGAAATGACAACTGATATTACGGCTAAAAGTGAAAAACAACTCGATTTTTCTGTAATCACTAAAGAGATGACGGGCGAAGGCAAAGTTGTGGTTACTGTAAAATCGATGAATGAAACATTTAGTGATACTACCTATATCAATTCTCGTCCGAATACATCTTTCAGAAAATATTCCGGCAGCAGTACCGTAGACGGCGGTAAATCGGCAACTGTAAGTTTTGCCGGAAATATGCCTATGTTGTTTCATCAAAATAAACTGGTCGTGGGCAATTCGCCATTGATACAGTTTGGTAAAAACTTACAGTACTTAGTGCAATATCCTTATGGCTGTATTGAGCAAACTATTTCATCTGCATTTCCACAATTGTATTATACCGATTTGGCAAAAAATTTGAACGAAGTATCGGGACAAAAAAATAACGCAGTGAGCAATGTGCAATTTGCCATTGATAAGGTACAGTCTATGCAGTTGTCCAGTGGTGCTATGGCGTACTGGCCGGGTGGAAGTTACGACACTTGGTGGGGTACAGTTTATGCCGGACATTTTTTACTGGAAGCTCAAAAGGCAGGATATAATGTAAACCCTAAAGTATTGAATAAACTGTTTGACTATTTGCAAAACAGGATGAAAATAAAAGAAGTGGAGTGGATGTATTATGCAGATGGCAGAAAACGGGAAGTGATAAAAGCAGAAGTGCCTTATTCCTTGTATGTATTGGCCATGGCTGATGAAGTAAAAGGCTCTACACTGAATTATTACAAATCAAATAAAGAACTTCTGACACAAAGTGGTCAGTATTTGCTGGCTTGCGCTTATGCCATGCAAGGAGATAAAAAGAAATTTTATGAATTGCTTCCTAAAGGATATGTAAATGAAAATGCTGATCCGAAATTTAGTGGCAACTTTTATTCCGATTTCAGAGATATGGCATTAGTACTGAATACGCTGTTAGAAACAGATCCTCAGAATACGCAAATTAATTACATGGCAAAACAAGTTTCTCAAAAACTGTTGCAAAGTACGTATCTCAATACGCAGGAAAATGTATTCGGTATTTTGGCTATGGGTAAAATTGCCAGAAATGCCAATAAATCTACAGTAACGGCAAGTATTATGTCGAACGGAAAAGAAATAGCCAAGTTTGATGGTAAAAATGTTGTCAATATTTCGTCTGCACAAATTGTAAATAACAATATTGCAATAAAAACCAGCGGAAGCGGTAAGCTCTATTATTTCTGGGAAACAGAAGGACTGCCTGCACAGGCTGATAATAAAGAGGAAGACAACTTCTTGGAAGTACGCAGAACATACAAAGACCGCTATGGAAAAGTGTTTAATAATTATTTTAATCAGAATGATTTGGTGGTTGTAGAAATCAGTATTCGCAGTACAAATGGCATTGAAGTGCCTAATGTAGCCATTACCGATTTATTACCGGCCGGCTTTGAAATTGAAAATGCACGTATCACGGATATTCCTCAACTGGAGTGGATGAAACAAGGAGCTACACCAGACTACAAAGATATTCGGGATGACAGAATGAATATCATGGTAACGGCTACACCGTATATCCAAAAATATTATTATCTGTGCAGAGCCGTATCATTGGGTATGTTCAATGTAGGTCCGATAGCTGCTGATGCCATGTATCGCGGAGAGTATCATTCCTATCACGGTGCCGGAAAAATCAGCATAGGCAGAAAAACCGTCATGTAATGCAAAGTAAAATAAAACCCTTGTTACAAATGATTGTAATAAGGGTTTTCTATTTATTAGATTTAAAGATGAATAATATTTTAGTAGTTGCTTTTATTTTGAATAGTTTTATTTTGTTTGCACAAAAAAATGAAACAAGTTTGATATACTTTAAACAATCTGAATGTGATAACTCTGTTGATGCAAGACGCATAAAACCTAGAATTATTTCAAAAGAATTCAATCATGATACTTTATTCCTGAAAATAGGATTTGCTTCTAATTGCTGTGAGCAACTTATTCCAATTATTAAGTATTCTGACGATACATTATACCTCACTTACGACTATTTTGGGGAATTACAAAGTTCTTGTTCATGCACTTGTTGTTACATGTTTTTTCAAGTCATTTCTGGTATTAAAGACACGAACGCAGACATTTTATTTTACCACATTCCACTGGAGCAGACAAGCGAGAAGTATTACACATATGATATTGAGTATAAGCTAAAAAAGCATGATACTATCGATTACAAAGATAAATATGGATTAAAACAAGGCTTGTGGCTTATTGGATCCTCTTTTTGCAAATATAAAGATGATGTGTTGCAAAGTTATGGTTCATACTATTCAAATGGGAAAGTAAAAGATGAATATTTTGTTAGATCTGATTTGCATGTATTTTACAATCGATTTGGTGGAAAGAAATTAACTAGGCATGGTTACTTTTAGTAGAATAATTTATTCAATTTATATATAAATCTTAATAAACACATGTGAGTCACATCTGTTACACGTTTGTCCTGAATTGTGTATTATTCGTTGAAATTAAGTTTTTAAAAAAAATATAATATCTTTTGTTTTTTAAATAAACGTATTAATTTTATATCTTACTCCAATAATTAGTTATACAGCGTGACAGACATTAAATTTTATATCAGTGCTATTTCAAAAGTGGTGGAACTCATTGGTGTGATTACCATTTTTATAGGCATTCTCTATTCATTAGCTATTTTCATTGCCCGAATTAATAAAAGCAATAGTGTCAGTTTTGATAATTTACGACAGACTTTAGGTAAATCTATTTTATTAGGTCTTGAAATTTTAATAGCAGCTGATATCATGGCAACCGTTGCAACCGACCCCACATTACAGTCCGTTATTGTACTCGGTGTAATAGTGTTAATCCGAACATTACTCAGTTTTTCTCTGCAAATAGAAATAGACGGAAAATTACCTTGGCAAAAAGTGGATTCTACTCAAAGCAAAAAGGAATAAACGAATCAGAAAATTAGGGTATGTTTTCATATCAGTACGGAATCTTTATCCCGGAATTTTTTCTGACAGCATGATATTGTTTGAAGTATCAAAGTAAGTGCAGGTCATGTTCTCTAAGCTGACTTTCCAACGCTCAATTCCATTTTTGGCACAATCCTTACAAAATGTTATAAAGTCTGTTTCACCCAGTTGATGTCGCTTTAGACATATCATAAAATCCTCTGCATTGCTTGAGTTGGCAACTATCAGCATTTCGCCTAGCGGGAGTGAATTAACTTTATAGTTATTTTCTCCAATGTATTCAGTACGTCTGTCAACTACCCATGTTTCAAAAGCAATCACGCCCATTGCTTTGATAGCTGCAATAAATTCAGGAAACGCAGCACCGGTCTTTACTTTATCATGTGCTTCTTCAATTTGTTCTATTGTAAACATGCCAATTTTTTTATGATTAATTTAGGATTAGTGCTGCAATTTATCCCAAGCATTTTTTGCCAAGTGATAAGATAAGTACTCGATGTAGTACGAGCCTTTTCCGATATCGGGAAGTTGTGTAAAATGCGATTCGTATTTCAATATATGCATCGTGTTAATGGCAATGCGCTTCGCATTTTCATCATGTTCAAGATAAGGTTGCGTAACGGCATAGTCAGCACCACCGAGTACTGCCGACATCGCAGCAGTAGTATTGCGCAATATTTGGTTAT
Source organism: uncultured Chitinophagales bacterium (assembly GCA_964584555.1). Lineage (GTDB taxonomy): Bacteria > Bacteroidota > Bacteroidia > Chitinophagales > JADIYW01 > JADJSS01. The sequence goes on along the minus strand of CAZPBT010000012.1, from coordinate 8,402 downwards.
AGACAAAATCATCATCGGTCTTTCCGGTCTCTAATTGAGCAATTATGCGATAATCAAATGAAATTTTTTGAACTTCCTGTATGCGTGCAATCATCCACCTGAAGGCTCTGAATTTAGCAATATCAAAAAAATAATTTTGACTGCTCGAAAATTTGAAATACATAGTTTTATCTGCAAAAATATCAACTTCAGTAAGTTTTTTTATTGCAGCAACTAAAGCATCAGTACAGCCATGTTGATGTGGAATGCTTATGCAATTTTCTGTATTCAAATAAATAAGTTCAACAGCACTTTTATCAATATTTTCGCCTATCACATTTTTTTCATTTATTGAAATATTATCTGCAAAAAATAATAAAGCATCTATACCATATTGCAAATCCTGTAATGCTTGTTTGTTAGTTTCTGTCGGATTATTTACTGCATAAAAAACAGCATTTTTGCAGTCGCTGTTTCTAAATGGAATGATGTGCAATACTTGATCGGCAACTGATTTTTTTGTGTAAAAAGGCAAAATCGCAATTCCTTCTTCACTATGCAAAATCAAATCATTAAACGATTTTCCCTTTAAATCCTTTTCTATCTTTTGCTTCCATTCTTCTTCTGAGATATCAGGAAAAGTAGCCATTGTCTGCTGTAGTACATTCATTTTGCAAAGATACGAATGTAAGTACTATTTTATTGCTAATATTTTTATCTCTACCCGCTGGTTCATTGGCGATCCGGCAGGTGCAACCAAGAATTGTTTGCCATAGCCCTTGTAGGTAAGCCGGTTTCTGTCTATTCCTTTTGATACCAAATAATCAACGATGGTTTTTGCGCGGTTAGTAGATAAATTGTTGCAAAATGCTTCATCGCAAAGCCCGTTGGTATGTCCGCCGATTTCCACTTTTAAAGTCTTGTTTTTTTGTAAGAAAGTAGCAATTTTATCTACTTCGGGATATGAGTTTATAGCTAAATAAGAAGCATCTGCCATAAATAAAATTTTATCAGCAATAATGATTGTGCCTACCTCCAAAGTAGGGCTTTTCGCAGGATCTAAATTCAATATAGAGTCGGCACGGTATTGAGCTTTTGCCTTTATTTTTGCCAAAGAGTCGATAGCGCGCTTCATGGCAAATACTTCAAGCTCTTGTTGTTTTTTCAATTGATCCAATAGCTTTTTATCCTGTTCCATTTTCACTTTTTCCATGGCTAATCGGTCACGTTCCGTTTGCATCAATGCCAGCATATCGTCCATTTGTTTTTTCTGGTCTTCCAGCTTTTTCTTCTCGTCTGCCAATTGCGTATTTTGTTGTGTCAGGTTGTTTTTGTCCTTTTCAAATTGTGCCACTTTATCTTTCAAATCCGTAATGTCTTTTTCCAGAGATAGCTTATTGTTGCCCATTTTATCCAGCATATCAGCCAATTGTTTTTCAGCATTTTTCTGAGCCATTTGCAGTGAATCTAATTTTGCTTTTTCCAGTTCCAGCTGATAGTTTGTTTTTTGTGCAACAGGCAATGGTGCATCTATTACAGTAGTAGAAATTTTATCTTCTGTTTTATCCGGAGTAATGTTATTTATTACAGGTGTAGTCGTTTGTTCTTGTTTGAGCTCATTTAATTTCTTTTGCAACTCATCGGTAGGAGTGGAGTAATTATCCAAGGGTTTTGCAGGTGTATTTTCTGCAGTTGTCGTCTTAGGCTGAATAGTTGCAGTTGTCGGAGTTGACTCCACAGGCTTTTCTGGCATGCCCATGGCAGCCATTTCTTCTTTCAGCTTTTTTAATTTCTCTTCATATTTGCTTAAGTCGGGATTGGAAACTTTTGCAGTTTTCGGAGTTTCCGGTTTCGTATCAGGTGTGTTTGATGCTACAGGAGTTGGTATTGTTTTAGTTGGGTTTGTACTTGCTGCAGGATTAGAAACAGAAGGTGTAGTATTTGAAGGAGCAGTAGTTGTTTTGACAGTAGGATTTTTTTGCTGATTTTTCAGCTCATCCAGTTTTTTTTGAAAATCATCATATTCTTCCGATGCTTTATCCGGCACTCTTTCTTTTACAGTTGTTACGTCATATTTTTTCGTAGCATTCGGATCATTGATGCGTGTACTTTGTTGTGGCTGATATTGTTGTTGTTTTAATTCGGCTAATTTTTGATCTAAGGCTTCTGTATTGGCATTTGTAGTAGGCTTAACCGGTTTTGGATTGGGATAATAATTGGTATTGGCATTCGGGTCATAAGGCTTGTTGTAATCGATGGTGTTGGTTGAAGCGTTGATCTTGTTGTTTTGCTGTTGTTTTTTTAACTCATCTAATTTTGCCTGTAAATCATCTTGTACCGGATCTGCTTTTTTAAGTGGTGCATTATATCCCGGAGCCGGAGTGGTGATAGTTGCAGGGGCAACTTCTTGTGTCAGTACTTGCGGCTGTTGTTTATATGTTGTTGGTTCAACAGGTGTGTTATTCGATTTAGGTTGTTGATTATTTTGTTGTGAGGATGGAGTGGTATAAGTTGGTGTTGGTGTAACAACTGACGGTTGTGGTTTTTGTTGTTGTACTGTTTGTTGTTGCTTTTTCAACTCATCTAATTTCTTTTGAAAATCATCCGTAGGAACAGTATTTGCAACTGGTGAAGATACTTTAGGTTGCTCTATTGTATTCGGATCTATTTCTTGTGTGATAATTTTTGGTTGATTTGAATTTTGCGGCATGTTTTCCAAAACAGGTTGTTGTATTGGAGTTGGATTTACAGTTGTTGTATTTGTGTTTTTATATTCAGGTTTTGAAATATCAGGTGTTACCGCATCTTTTTTAGCCAGATTATTGATGTTGTCATTTGCCGGATTATAATTCGGATTGTCCTTGATTTTTTGTTGCGCAGCTATCTCTTCAGGGGTAAAAGGTTTGACTTCTATTTTAGGTTTGTTTTCTTTCAATAATTCATCTTCTGTTTTCATCGGCAAAACATTTATTTTTTCTGTTTTGTAGGTGACTTTGGGTTCATTGCTTGCCGGTACTGGTGCAGGCGACTGAATAGGAGCTTGTTTTAGTTCATTTAATTTTTGTTGCAATTCAGTAGTCTGTGGATTTGTTGTAGTGGGTGTAGTTTGAGGTGTTACAGCAACAGGCTTTGGCGTTTCAACAGGTGTCGGTTTTACCGGTTCCGGTTGTGTCGTACTTGGAGTTTTAATTGTTGTCGAAGTAACGGGCTGTTGTTGCTGTTGTTTTAATTCTTCCAGTTTCTTTTGCAAAGCATCTGCTTGTGTGTTGGGTTGCACGGTAGTTGGAGTTGCTGGTTTTGGTGTTTCATTGTTTAGGGTCACCGGATTGGTAATAACAGGTTGGGGAACTGTATTTATTTGTTGATTTTTTAAATCATTGACAGTCTTATCTACATTGGGCAGTACTTCTTTTTTCAGCGGAGCATCGGCTAAAATTTTATTGAGGTCTACCGGCTCAGGACGAGCTTCTTTTGGCAGTTTTATTCGGTATAAGTCATTCAAGCCATAATAGCTTTCCTCGCTCGAATAATAGATATAATCACTTTGCGGCGGAATACTGTAATAAATGTCCATTTTGGCAGTATTAATCTTATCGCCCAGATTAATCGGCTCGCTCCAGTTCATCCAGCTGTTATCTAATCGTTTGGTCATATACATATCATAGCTGCCAAAGCCTTGACGACCGGATGATGAGAAATAGATTGTCTTATCATCAGCAGCTAAAAACGCACTTCCTTCTGCACCTACCGAATTGATTTTTGGTCCCAGATTTTGCGGTTCACTCCAACTGCCATCTGCATTCTTAAATGATACATACATATCCAAATCGCCATAACTGTCATCGCGCTCCAGACACAACAGCATGGTATTTTCATTGATGTTGAGATGGATATCTGAAAAAATATTGTAGTTGTAAAATTTTTTAATGTTTAATGCTTTTGGTTTTCCCCATTTGCCACTCTTTTCTCGAGTACTCATAGATACTCCGTCTTCCGCTTTCTTTTTATAATGGTTAGCTAAATAAATACGTTGATTGTCAGCTGAAACAAATGCTACATAATTATTATATTCATTATTCAATGGCTCTCCGATATTTTCAGCTTTGCCCCATTGTCCTGTTGGCATTTTTTTTGCAAAATAAATGTCATCTCGGTTTTCTTTGCCTAAATTATCCAAAGCAAATTTACGGGCAAAATAAAGCGTTTTTCCATCCGGAGCTATAATGGGCAAGTGGTCATAATATTGTGAATTGACACCGGCACCCAGGTTTTCAGGAAGCCCAACTGCTTCGCTGTATTTTACAACATTGATAATAGGTTGATAGAGTTGGGTATTGGATGAAATACCAATGCAATCAATTTGCGACATACCGGGTACTGCATCCGTGTTTATCTTCAATTTTAATTTCACAACATTATACGTTGGCTTTATTTTGTAATAAGACAAAATGTCGCCGTATTTTTCTATATAGCCCGGGTTTTTATTTTCATAAACACTGTATTCTTTTCCCTTATCATCGTATAATATAATTTCTCTTACAGCACCCGGATTGTACGATTCTCCAATGATGACTTGCTGTACCATCTGTGGTTTACTAAAACCTACTGTAATAAATTCTTTACCCATCTGCGTTTTGGCCGTAGCCCATGCCAGAGGCGATTTTCCTGCCACAGGTGTATTAGGATAACCCAATACTTGTTTGGCTCTGTAAAAAGGAGAACCCATTTCATCCACATATTCTGAAGAAAAATCAATGACTTTATTTGCCCATTGAATTTGAGCCTGAACAAAAATTCCTTTGCTTATTAAAAGGAGAAAAACAATAAAACGGAAAGTTTTCATATTCTGAAATTACTAAAAATCTTAAATATTGTAAAACTTCAACAAGATTTGTACCAATACACTAAATCATAGCATATAACGTTTACTTTTGGTATTAATTTTGTCTATTTTGCGATATGAAACACATTTTTGTCCTATTTTTTCCTCTTTTCAGCATGTTGCTTTCTCAGGCTCAGCTTAGTCCTGCCAATGCAGCTAAAATCAAAGCTTATGAAGATACAATTCGCATTTATGGTGATACGATGATAAACAGTTTATTACAAGACAACCGTAGTATTGCCAGTTACAGAATTATTAAAACACTGACAAAAGCATTGAAAATTGAGAATTCTTATTATTACAAATGGGATTCAACCTTGCCTTGGAAAATTATTCAATCTGAAGACGGCAACCTGAAAATCTTTACCTGGTATGTCAGAAATGATGATGAAATATTCAAGTTTTTCGGTACTATACAAATGAAAAGTGACACTTTAAAAATGTTCCCCTTAATCGACTACAGTGATTTCTCAGATGATCAACAGCACATTACAGTAGATAATAATAATTGGATTGGATGTATGTACTATGGCATCAAAACAGTAAAATCAGGCAAAAATACATACTATACCTTATTTGGCTGGGATGGCAATTCTGCAATGAGCAATAAAAAAGTCATGGAAATTTTATGGTTCAAAAATGGTAAACCTCGTTTTGGAGCTCCTGTAATTGATTTAGGCAATGGAAAACTTGTCAGCCGATTTATCTTAGAAAGCTCTGATGATGTTTATCCGACATTGAATTATTTTGAATTGGAAAAAAGAATTATTTATGATCATGTTGCCCCAAATGGTGATGCTTTAGAAGGATTTTATGCCAATTATGTCCCCGATGGCACCTATGAAGGCTTTACCTGGAAAAAAGGCAAATGGCGTCACATCGATATGATAGATTATGAAAAGAGAAAAGATGGTGATGTACCTAACGTGCAAAAAAAAGAAACTTATGAATTGTATAAAACCAAAACGAAATAAGATTATATATTGGTTTCTTTAATTAAGTAAAGAGGACGTTGTTTGACGTTGTCCATAATTCTGCCTAAGTATTCGCCAATTATCCCAAGGCAAATTAATTGCACGCCTCCTAAAAATAAAATGCTGACCATCGTAGATGACCAACCCGGAACGGTATCTATACCAAAATATTTTTGATACAAGGTATAAACAATGACAACAAAAGCAACTAATGAAACAATAAAGCCGAGATAGGTTGCCAGTCTAAGCGGAAAATTGGAGAATGATGTAATGCCGTCGAAGGCAAACCGAAACATTTTGGAATAGGTATAATTAGACTTGCCCTGCATTCGTTCTGCTCTGTTGTATAAGACATAAGTTTGATTAAAGCCTGTCCACGCAATTTGTCCTCTAAGAAATTTATTTCTTTCCGGAAGTGAAATGATAATATTTTTTATTCGGGATGACATGATGCGAAAATCTCCGGTATCCAGAGGAATTTCTACTTCTGATAAATTATTGATTAATCGATAAAACCATTTTGCAGTCAGTTTTTTATGCCAGGTCTCTCCATCTCTCACCTGCCTTTTGGCATAAACGACATCGTAGCCTTCCTGCATTTTTTGATACAGCTCTAAAATCAGCTCCGGCGGGTCTTGCATATCTGCATCGATGATCACCACTGCATTTCCCTCAGCATGTTCCAATCCGGCAAATGCTGCAATCTGATGTCCGAAATTTTTAGAAAAATCCAGATATTTAACTTTTTTGTCTTTTGTGAGCTCACGGATGATTTCAATTGAACTGTCAGTACTGCCGTCATTCACAAAAACCATTTCAAAATCGGCTGTGAGGGATGATAATACCATCGACAAACGCTCGTGTAGTGCACGAAGATTACCTTCTTCATTATAAACCGGTATAACCACTGAAATTTCCACTGCACAAATGTACAAATTGACTTAAATTTTTTATAGATAAAATCTTGTTCTTTCTGATGCGTTTAACTTATATCGTTCAAAGATGTTATTTTTACAAAAGTGAATTTTTTATTCAGGCAAAAGAGATGGAAGTATTTGTTGTTTTTTTTGGCAACAAGTATTGTTGTATTTACGGTATGGTACACCCGGAATTTGGCAAATGCCATAGCCACTGAAGAAACACAAAAGGCAGAAGATATTGCAGATGCCTACTCCATTTTAAACAGTAATTCTACCGATGAACTGGAATTGTCTAAAGCACTTGAAAAAATAAAAGACAATACGAATATTCCGGTCATTTGGGCAGATAAAGAGCATATCGTTTTTGCGTATAAAAATTTTGATTCTGCAAAAGTAAATCAGGATACCACCTATCTGCTCAAGCAAATTATGCATTTAAGGTCTCAACACCATGTTATTGAAATAGATTTGGCAAATAATCAAAAGCAATATCTGTATTATAAAGACTCTGATTTATTGGTTAATATCAGAAAATATCCTTTTTATGTTTTGGCCATGGTAGCACTCTTTTTTATCATCAGCTTTGCCGCATTTTCTGCATCACGCAGGGCAGAGCAAAATCAAGTTTGGGTAGGATTGGCAAAAGAAACAGCACACCAATTAGGAACACCACTTTCATCTTTGTCTGCATGGACAGAGATTTTGCAACAAAAAATAACTGCCGAAAAAGACCAGTATATATTTGATGAAATGCAGAAAGATTTGGATAGACTTGTGCTGATTGCAGAACGATTTTCAAAAATTGGTTCTGTCCCCGAACTTTCGAAAAACAGAGTAGCTGATATTTTACAGAATGGCATAGACTATATTGCAAAACGTGCATCAAAAAAGATAGAAATAACGATGAACCCAAATGTCGACATGAATTTATTTGCAGCACTTAACCCACCTTTATTTGAATGGGTGTTGGAAAATATTATGAAAAATGCACTGGATGCTATGGATGAAAAGGGTGCGATTACCTTAAATGCAATTGAACAGGATAATCAAATAATAATAGATATTTCAGATACCGGAAAGGGAATTACTAAAGGCCAGTTGGAACAAATATTTGAACCGGGATTTTCTACAAAAAAAAGAGGCTGGGGCCTGGGACTTACACTCGCCAGAAGAATCGTAGAAGAGTATCATCATGGCAAAATATATGTAAAAGAGTCGTCATCAAAAGGGACTACATTTAGAATTCTTATCAATAAAATTATTGACTAGAATTTGGTGAGAAACTATCAGGAGCTAAATATAAATGATGATATTTAATGAGATTTATTAATGCTACTACACCGAATGAGTAACATAAAACCTGAAGTGTGATTAAATAACGCATATCAACTTCTACTAAAAATACATAGCCAAATGAGATGAATATAAAAATTACTGGGTATAGTTTTTTATAATTCAGTAAGATAAAAATCAACCCTAAGAAATGAAAAAATAGGTAATTGCTATGATACAGCAATCGTAAAAATAACTTGAAATATTGGTGATGCTTAATAAGATACGAATATGCCCAAGTAGCATTAGTAGTTGTAATCATAGCTCTGTTATCACCACTGTAAAATTTCCAATGTTCATCAGGTAGCCGCTCCA
>CAZPBT010000011.1:0-26244 GCA_964584555.1 uncultured Chitinophagales bacterium | reverse complement strand
TTTTATCTCTTTCTTTCTCTTAATACGAACGCTGATTAATACGTAATGCCGATGGTGATGGGTATGTAATGTTTGAGGGTGATTTCCGGTGTATTGGAGTAAATCTGGATATTTGTGCCTCCGCTTACGCTTTGCACATCTACTTTGCGCTGCAAATGCTGGAAACGATATCCTGCGCTGAAGTGCAAAGCGAAGTTTTTGCCGGGTTTTACATATCGTCCGCCAAATAAAATTTCCATAAACGCACCTTTTGACGACGTTTTCTTGTAGTATTTCAAATAGTAGGAATCAACATAAAGAGATGCGCCCAGGCGCTGTGCGGCAAACATGCGAAAACTGCCATTCAAAAAATACTCCCGGGATTCCGCAAAAAAAGGGAATGTAAAAAAATAGTAACTAGAGCCATTAGTACCATTAGGCCGGAAATCAAATCCTGTGCCTGCCCCGATAAACAGATTGGGATTAATTAATGCACCATGCACTGTTCTGAAAAGCATGCCGGGTTTGTCGGTTTGGAGTGTTGTTTTTTTTGGTGTTCCGGGCAATTTTTGTATCATCATACCGGATACATTTATGCTTGCTCCCACTTCATTTATGGTAGAATAACGAGTGGTTCTGATGTTTTTTATGGAATCCAAATCCAACACAATATCCTCCTGAGCATAAACCGGCTTAAAAAAGCCCAACCCTATCCAAATAAAAAACAAGACAACTATACGCATGGTTACATTATTTAATTTGTAAAATTAGCAAGAATGGCTTGGATTCGGTTTGTTTTGGGAAGAATTTTAGTGCGATAACCCGTTGTGCGGTTTAAACCTCATAGATGCATAGCATTTTTATTCATAAATAGTTGTTCTGTTAAAACCAATATATATGGTTTGGCAAAAAAATAGTATCGCCGTTGGCGATTCCTGTATTTTTCTATTCTTATCTCAATATTTTGTATGATAAGCAAGTTAATCTTAAAAAACCATGCATCTATGTGGTAAGAATTATAAATCAATCATGCAGAGGTTATAATACATTGCTTTAATTTCCTCAATGCCCTATAAAATATAGAAGATAACTTTTTTATTTCATTTTTTGGCATAACAATTAGATAATCAGAATAATTTTAGCTCATTTTCTGAGTTTTAAACAAAAAAACCGTATCTTCGCCTCCCGATTTGTGGAAAACTGCATGTCGGTTTATTAATCTTTTAGAAATCATCCATAATGAAAAGAACATACCAACCGTCGGTAAGAAAGAAGAAAAACAAACACGGTTTTCGCGAGCGTATGAAAACAAAAGGTGGTCGTGCTGTATTGAGTGCCCGCAGAGCTAAAGGCAGAAAAAAATTGTCTGTATCTGACGAAAAACACACTAAATAATAGCTGAACATACTTCAAACATACGGTTCACTTTTACAGCCAATGAGCGCCTGAAAAGCAAAAAAGAAATTGATTTGCTCTTTGGGCAAAAGTTATTTATACAAAATCCATCTTTTCGCATTTATTATCTTACAGAAAAAACAGCAACCCAAAATTTGCTGAAATTTGCATTTTCTGTTTCTAAAAAATCATTTCCGCACGCCACAGACCGCAACCGCATCAAAAGACAAATGCGCGAAGCGGTAAGAAAGCATAAACAGGAGTGGAAAGAAAAATTAGCCGACAAAGGGTTGTCTTGCAATTTTCTGATTGTGAGCAGGTTTCAACAAAAACCCGAATTCAAAACGGTAGAAAAGGGCATTTTGAGCTTGTTTAATAAACTTACTGATGCTGTGTAATTTTAAAAATATCAGCAGTCAGTGTTGTTCACTCTGGCCCGTATCTCTTTCAATGAATGATTGATTAATAGTTGTCCGTCACGGAATACTTCGATAAGCTCTCCTTCTTTTTCCTGTTCCCGGCTTATATTATCAATCAGTTGATACTGACCCTTATCCTTTACAATCTTCAAGAGCCCTTTGGCTGAATTTTTAGTACCATCATCCGTAACAGGGCTTTTAAAAATAGACCGCCCTTCACCATTCACTTCACCATACGTGGCTTTCATCGCGAAACCAAAAGTATCGCGTGTGTTGTACTGATAAGTATATGAGCCAATACCTAATACGACATTGGTAGATGCAAACCCATTTTGTTTTAATCGTTCACAAATAGTTGCGGCACGTTCCAGATTAATGCTGTCGCCATAAATGGCACCAATATGCGGGTCGAGTTCCTTATAGCCTTTTGAGTTTTCTTTACCTCCGAATACCTCCCACAAAAGTTGCACAACTCCTTTTCTTTCTTCTATGGTTTTGCCGGATGGATTGCCACAAATAATGTCTGCCGGATCACCGCTGTCGGGTCTTATCACCACTTTGCCATCTCTTTGTACTATTTCATTTTTTAACCGAGGCAAATACTCGGTAAGCACTTTCCACAAATCCCAGGTATCAGAAACGATAGACAAAATGCCGGATGGATAAACATCAGTTATCAGGCGCTTAAACGTATGGTATTCGCCTTCATTGGTACCCATACACATGACAGAGTGTTCTGTAGCGGCCACAGAGCCACCTATAAGTTCTGTATCGGCATTGGCGTTGTAATAGGCTTCCAGAAAATCAATGGCGGGAATAGTGTCTGTTCCGGTAAATGAAAGTAAATGACCTGCACCGGAAATCAAGGCGGCCTCAATACCGGCCATGCCCCGCATGGAAAAATCATGTCCCTGCCAATCCACAAATTCGGGATTCGTTGATGTTTCAGCTGCATATTTATCCAATATTTTCCGGTACTGGCGTGCAATAGTTGCTGAAGTGCAGGGCATCCAGATAACGGCAGACAATAAGGTTTCAAAATAATTGGTGAGCCAAAAGAAATCCGGATGGGTATTATACATCGTAAACATAGGAATGCGCAAAGGCACCGATGCGCCTTCGGGCAATGCTTTAAACACCATGGGTATATAGCCTAAATCATGTAATGCGGCAATATGCTGTGTGCCTACCCTGTTTGGTCCGAGGTAGTTATTAATTCGTCGTGCATATTGAGCAATTACTTTGTCTTTGGGCTGATCGAAAAAATCTGTTTTAAAATCATGGAGAATATACTTTTTGATAAAATATTGAAGCCCGAAAAATACGACTTCATCTACCTCTTCTATTCTGCTGCGACGCGGAGTCCAGTTGGAATAAACCAAGGTGGTGTTTTCGGGATACTGGCGACGATGGTCAACTTTATAACCATCTGTTAAAAGGAGTGGATTCATAAAAAAGTAATTATTAAAATTTATTAGAAATCATATACTGTAACATCTATGTCTTTTTCGCTAAAATTATTGATAATAAAAGGTTCTATCTGTTCCCATTTGCCGCCGGCTAATCCGCAACCAATTCTCGGCATGTGAATGCTTGCTTTAATTTCATCGGCGAAGATTGCTACTTTATTTAAGCAACTATCTATAGCATCATATCTTATCGGTGGGTTTCCATTGTTATCTGTATTTATCTTGTGTTGTCCAATCATGTTGGCAACCCATATTTCATTTTCTACCTGAACAAACTGAACTTCGCCCAAATAAAAATTCTGATTGGATGTATGCCACGCTCTGTATTTTGCTTCCGGCTCTTTCCATCTCTTAGAAATTGCCATTACAAAGCCTTTTCCCCAGCCTCCGATATCATTGCAAACATGCACTATTATTTTATTTCCTTCGGCTTGCGGCAAGGTAGCATCCCCTTTTGTGTATATTATAGCTTTCATGTTGTTTTTTTGTCTGTTATTTGTTGAGAATGGTTTCAATGAATATCTCCAACGACAAGTTTTATTCTCATACTATTAAAAATTCAGGATGTACAAAATCTGTAAGCCAGACTCCATTTTGTGAAAGATAAAACTTATGTCCGGCATTATACATTGCTGATGCTTTGACTCTAAGAACGACTGGCTTGCCATGGCGAGCACCTACTTTTTGTGCCGTATCAATATTTGCACTTAGGTGTACCTGTTGGCGCGATTGTTTCAGAATGCCATTCTTAAGGATGGAGTCCAAAAATCGTTCTGCAGTACCGTGGTATAATATCTCAGGGGGCATCTTTTCTTCTAAATCTAATTCGACAGTAATTGAGTGACCTTGATTGGCTCGTATTTTTGATTTATCGTCATTAAAAGCAAATCGCTGTTTTTCATTGGTAGCTACAATTTCATCCAACAAGATTTTGCTGAGATGTATATTATGCTGATTACATTTTTCAATGAGTTCGGAAATATCTGCCCAGCCGTTTTCATCCAGATTCAAAGAAATTGTATCCGGCTTATGGCGTAAAACAAGGCTAAGAAATTTACTTATATTTTTATGTTGTTTATTGGTGTTCATTTTAATTAATTAGTGCTTCATAAAATCGTAAAGATAACTGTTCGATCTGTTCACTTTTTACGACTGTACTTTTCCAATCTTTGGGTATAGATTTCATTCCATAATAAAGACCTGCCATGCCTCCGGTAACACATGCTGTAGTATCTGTATCACCTCCAAGATTAACTGCTTTTAAAACTGCATCCTCATAATTATCAGTATTCATCATACACCATAAAGATGCTTCTAATGTATGCAAGACATAGCCATCAGACTTAATTTCTTCTCTTGTGTATTTTGCAATATCTTCTTTTATAATTTTTGAGAACAGGTTTGTTTCCTGTTTATTAAACTGGTTCTGTTCTGTGAAATCAATTATTTTCTTTTGCATATTTGAATAGGCTTTGTGCTTGTCATTTTTCTGAATTAGCTCTATCAAATAAACGACATAAATAAAACAAGCATACACAGAGCGAAAATGTGCATGTGTAATAGCTGATACCTCTTTTGCTTTGCTATATATTATTGCTAAATCTTCTTCATGCTGCAAATAGAAAGCAAGTGGAAGTATCCTCATTAATGAACCATTACCATTATCTGACTCAAACATATTGCCCGATATTGTTGGTGAACAGCCATCAATTAATCTCATTAATGCATGACGCGTTGTACCGCCAACATCAAATACTTCCCCATGTGCTGTCATATATGCATGCTGATACCAGAGTAACATTTTTTGAGCAATATCATTCAAATTATATCCACCACACAGACTATCAGCTAAACAGAAAGTCAATGAACTGTCATCACTCCATGTTCCTTTTGGCTGATTCCAACAACCATATTCGAGCATTGTTTTTACAGGATTGGAATCCAGCGCCATTCTGCTTTTAAACTCTACCGGCACTCCCAATGCATCGCCAATAGCTAAACCTAAGAAAGCAGCCTTAATATCATCTACATTCATAAATTAATTTTAATCTGTTTTACGCCTGTTTCTGTTATGTCTTTAATTGAGTTGGTTGTAAATATCGTGCTGTAGTACTGTAACAACGCTGTGTATCCTTTGCTGAATATACCATGACTAACAGCCAGAAACTGCTGTTTTGCCTGCTTTCTTTGCAACTCTTGTCCCAGTTGAATAAATGTTGCGCCCCCATCGCAGATATCATCCACAACCAAACACGTTTTGCCGCTCAAGTCATCTGCATATACTTTATAGCCTGTTATTTTCCCGGTGCTTACATTTCGCTGTTTACTGCACTCCACTACTTCCAAGCCTCCAAGCGCAGCAGACAGTTTATAGATTTTCTTGAGTGCACCTCCATCCGGTGCAACCAGTACAACGGGTGTGTTTATACCCCTGATGACCTCTTCAATAAACGCATAGTTTGGTACTGCTTTGCAGTTATTCAACAATGCAGGTGCTACGTCTGAATGCGGATCAAAGATGGTAAGTTCTTGCAGCTTTAGCTGGTTTATAAGTGTTGCATACACTTTTACACTTAAAGGTTCTCCGGGAATCATTAGCCGGTCTTGTCTTGCACCGGGAAAATAGGGAATAAAAGCCCTGATATCATTAATACCCATTCTGCGAAGCGCATCTGTTGCCATGCAAACGAGCCCTAAATCATTAAAATTATTAACCCGTTGTGTTATATAAACCACATCTTCCTTTTGTAATTTGTCCAGTATTTTTATATGAGGTTCGCCACCGGAAAACACAAAACTTTCAAAGCTGATTTCTTTATTTTCATTTGGCTTAAACGAATTATCTAAATTTAAAGTCAACATATTTAGTGTATTTATTACGCAAAGTTAATTAATAAAAATGATTCTTGCAACTTTTTATGTGTTTTTTTTACGCAAAGTGTTTTTTTTCTTTTGTCAGACAGCATTATACAAATTGTATTGCATAATATCGGTGAGTACTTGTTTGTCGTCTTTAGTAAATGCAGTGAGCTCTTTGAGTATCGCCCTGTTTCTTATCATCAGTTCTGCAATAATGGCGTAAGCAATTTCTCTGGTCGGTTGTTCCAAATCCGGATGTTTGCTGTATTCGTGTTTTAATGCTTCCAGTAATTTGCTTTTTTGATGATGTGGCGTGTGATTGTTATAGATGTTTTGTATTTCTTTCGTTAGTGCATCCGGTTCTTTTATTTCCGAAAAATAATTATTGATACAGTTCACGGCATCTTTGTCCTTTAGCCATCCCTGAAGCAATAACTGCTGTGCATTGGTATTATCTTGCAATTTTTTTCTGTAAATCAGAGAGGCCTTAATATATTGATCTTTAGCCGTATAACCTGTAATTACTTTTTGATAATACGGTAAGGCTTGATCTTTTTTCTTCATGAGCATGTACAAATCGCCGATTTTTTCTGGTTCATTCAATTCCTGATAAATTTCTATTGCCGTCGTATATACTTTAGCGGCTTCATATGATTCGGCTGCTCTTCGTTTGTTTTTACAAATATGCTGATATACATGTGCTGCATTGAGGTACTGTTTTCCGTCATATAAAGTATCTGCAGCCCGCTGAGGACTTTTTAATAGTTTTAAGTAAATATAGGCCGCTCTTGAAAAGTCTTTTTTGTCAATATAGTTCTGTGCCAGCTTTTCATATTGTTGAGTTATTTTATCAAAAATATCATTGCGCAAGGTTACGACACCGCCATTGCTTCCTGCACCATCCGCATCCGTCTTTTTATTGAACAAGAAAATAATTATGAAAGTAGTAGCCAGCAATAAAACTATGCCGGCAATAAGCGAACCCATGAATGGGAAAAATCCTTTAGTAAACAAATAGCTAAGTATAACTGCTGCTTTCAAAAAGTAAATTAATAGATTATATACCGCAGCCTTATGTTCATCAGTCTCTTCTTTTTTACTGTCAGAAGAAAGCAAGGTATCATCAGTTTTGAGTAATTTGTAAGTACAATACAACATCGTGCCCAATGCAAACAACGTAAACCAATTTGTCCAGCCTGCATATACGGAAAGTGGCAAGAATAAATAGGATAAGGATACACAGAGGACGAAGATGAGGATAATTCGGGATAGCAATGACAGTTCAGGTGCAAAGGAGAAACTTGTTTTTTCTTTTTTGTCTTTTAAATCGAGTTGGTCCCAGTTGATGATATTTGGAATAGTTGCAGTTCCTGTTTTAGGTGAATTGTCTCTTGGTATTGTTGACCTTTCTTTAATAGCTGAAAAAATATACACAAACAAAATGACCAATGCAAACACTCCGGTGAGCATCAATGCATATTTAAGTATAGCAACTTCAGTAATTACAACCGGTGGATTTAAGGCTGCAGGTGACACATTGCAAGAACGCATCATAGCAATGGCAAAAGCTACGACAACCAAAAGTATAATAAACAATGGCATCCATTTATAATTTCCCGGTTCTTTTGTGTTCCGGTTGTTTGCTGTCTTAGCAGCTTTTCTGCCAGATGATTTTACAGTAAACAGTTTATCCAATAATCTGTTGAACCAATTATCATCTTTAAAGATAAACTTAGCCATTTGTTTTCCCCTGGAGGTGCCCATAATATCAAGCGGTATCGCATGTTTAAGTGCCATTTCCGGGTTTTTACTCAGATAAGCCATATATCTTTCCATCTCTTTTTGATTGCCTTCCAGCAATTTTTTCATATTAAAGGGAAGCTTCTTATACCACTCTTCCTCTGATTGCGCATCAGTAATTGCTGACATCCATGACTCTGGATTAATCACCGCTTTATATGCCGTAATTTTATGCGGAACAGGATGGCCGTCTTCCGGAATGAAAATCTCCGCATCATGAAGTGTTGGTGCAGATAAACAATAAAGCCAATTTATCGTTTCATTCAGTTCTGTTAATCCTGATTCGGGATGAAAAAAATAAGGAAATAGGGCGAACTCCTTTTGCAAGTCGTAGGTAGTCAGTTCGGGGTAAATGTCGGTATATTCAGGAATGAAAATTTTATCAGCCTTGGATTGCACTCTGGCATTTTTCCGAATATCTGCAATTGTCATTTCTTTTTTAAAAACAAGTAAACATGCAAATAAGCCTTGGTTGTCTTTATTTGGCAAAGCATAAGCATCGCAATATTCCGGTTTAATTTGCATTGCTTCCATTTCACACAGCCATTCTGCAGGCGAGTTGCCTTTAATCAAAATACCCTTGAGCGGATATTTGTTTTGGGGTGATCGAATGAGTTTAAGATGCATAACTGAAAATCTCTTCTATAAATTTAACTACATATTTTTGAAAAAAATCATACGCTTCAATTTGTGTAATTTTGGCATCAGAGGGTAGGAAATAGGGATTGCCCGCAAACTCGTATTTAGTAGCAAATGCCAGTTTTTGGTTGAGAATAAAAGGAACAAAAAATTGAGGAATTGATTTATTGCTGCTGGTAAATATCAATACACCATCTTTTAAGTCGATGGTACTGCCGTCTTTTGTAACAAATTGTGTCGTTTCTGTATAACAGACAGCACCTTCCGTTTCCAGTTTAAATTTTATAGCCAATGCTTTGGATTCGCTAATATTTTCCATTAACACACCGGGTGTATTTTCAGCTATATTTCTGGCATCAGACAGGCTAAGTTGAAATTCTTCTTTTATTAATTTGATTACTCCAAGCATTTTTGCATCTATCCGTTTTAAAATGAGATTTACGTGTTTTGTGCCGATTTCTTCGTTTTCGTAATCTCCCATTTTGTAAAACTTCTCACTGCTTAGCGTAAGTCCGTTAATAAATAAATCATCATAATCAGTAGAAAGTTTATCTAAACGTGTTACAACAGAATAATATTTCCGATAGCGACTAAATTCTTTTTTAAATGCCTGCAATTTATTGAAATGCTCATCGAACATTTTCAAATGGTTTCCGGGTTTCTCCACTTTTATTACGTTTCCACCATCCACAATTTTCCATACTAAATAATAATCTGTCATAAACAGCGTGGCATCATGTACAAACAGGGAAACTTTTTTTGTTGATACAGATAGTCCTTTTAGTTTGTACTTGTTGCTCATTTTGGTAGTAAATGATAGGTAGGATATTGTATCTTTCTCAAAGTCCAAATAAACCAATTGTTTATCTTGATTCGTTTTTAGAATTGTGAATTCTCCAAAAGAAAAATCCGAGCCTTCCAACAATTTATGAAATCCTTTTTGAGGTGTATTTTCAGCAAACTGATAGAGAATGCCGTTTCTGTAAACATAAAAATTGCCATAACTCAAAAAGAGGTTGGTATTGTCTTTTGGCAAAGGCAACAACAGTGGCATTTGTAAGTGAGTTGTATCTTTATTATATCGTTTCTTTCTTGAAACCTTAACAGGAGCATTCGTCCACAATTCTTCTAATGGAAGTTGTATGGTTTGTAAATGTCGTTTATTTCGACTACTGTATTTATACAAATTAACAACGCCATTTGCATCTGCTGTAATAAGATGGTGAATATACGCTCTGTATGTTTGTAGGACTTGTTGATTAGCTGCAGAAAAAATGGTGTTTGGAGAAGATAAAATGAAAATTTCAGCATGATCATTAATTTTTTCTTCTTCAAAAAATGATTGAAGTCCATCCGACAAATCCAGCTTTGATGAAAGCTGTTTAAAACTAAAAATCACACTGTCTAAGTCTTCCAGATAAATTTCTTTATGCTTATTTCCTAAAACAAAATACTTACAAGTGATTTCATTTTTTGGATGTTTGGCAATAGCAAGACTTAAAGCATAAGCAATAATTTTTGGTGTACCCCAGTTTTTCAGCGTAATATCTATCAGCAAATATCGGGTAATTTTATCTTGCTGAGGCGGTACTTCCCGCTGGATAAAAAGTGCTTCCTGATTAGCAATACGCGATAAAAAAACATCATCATCATTTGCAAATTCAGACAATAAGAGCCGATCAAAATCTCCTTTATTGGTCATGTCAGAAATTCCGCCCAAAGGCTGCCCACTTGGTATTTGTTGATGAAGCGGAATGCGCAATCCACCCCAGATTCGTTTTATTAAAGTACCAATTCTAAATGTTTCCGGATGTGTACTAAGTTGGTCAATAAAACTTTTGGGCTGAATTTCTTCTTCGTCTATTACTTCTTCATCCCAATATTCTGCAAGCATCTCTTCATCCAGCATTTTAGCAATAGCCTGCATAATATCTTGCGTGTTGCCAAATTTTTTATTTTGAATTGATAGCGTTTGGAAATCGCGTTTCAAGATGGCCATATCGAATTCAAACGGTGGTGCGTATTCATCTATTCTATATTCATTTCGATTGATTTCTTTGATCAGACTTCTTGCTCTGGCAGCTGATAGCTTATTATGACAATCTCTGAACAAAACCTGAAACACCAATCTGCGTTTGTCATTTGTTTTATACTCCGGAGGCAGATTCTTTATTTTATGCAATAATTCAAATGCATCTTTCACCTGATTCCGGATATGTGTATCAACCGGATATAGGGCAAGCAGCTTTTGAATACGTAAGTTGACTACACTGAGAGCATCAGCTGCATTATTTCCGGTAGCCAAAACACTCAATAACAAAGCCCCCAAATTGGGAACTCCTTGTGGAGATAAAAATTCTAAAATATCTACAAGCTCGTTGAGATAAATAATTGTGAAGCTGTGAGGAACAGCCAAGATAAATACGTTTTGCTGAGGGCTGATTTCATCCACCTCCCATGCCCAGATATAATCGGTACTATGCTCAAAGTATTTATGCAGCTCTGTCATTTTATCCTTCCATTTTGAGCTGTGTTAATCTGAAAGAGCTAATATTTAGTGGCTTTGCCGCATATTTAGAGAAGCGGATGATACACTGATTGCTTAACCATATTACGAAGTTCTCATTCATCGGATCGAGCAACTGCATAAAATAAGGCTGTAAAATACTGTATTCAAAGTCCATCCCGCAGGGTAAAAAAAATGGGCTTTTATACCAAAATGAAACACCGTTAACGGGTAAAAGCGGCTTGCCGATTAGCAGTGCTTTGTTGTTTACAATTATCCATTTTATTTTGTTTAATCTTACCACAGGAGCTGTTTTTATATAACGTTCCAGTTCATTCATTTCAATCAACAGGGCATCAGGCTCGTGTTCCTTATCCACTGCTTTCAATTTGATCTTAAGTCTCTCGGGTTGATAATGATTATTTGTATGGTCGGGAAATTTTATAGGTAAAGCTCTTTCGACAGGTGTCCACAATAAACCCTGTGGCAGCTTTTTTGTGGGTACTAATCCGTTCAGTTTAAATAGCAACTGTTGTTCAATGGTGTAAATATTTTTTTTCGGCAGTTTTCTGATTTCCGGTGTGTCTATCTGCTGGGTTGTAATATCTTTTATCCAAATACTGTAAGCATCTGATGCCATCTTAATATTATCCCAGTGCCGGATGCTGCCTAAATCATCTTTGCGTGTAGCCGGTATTTCGATAATATATTGAACTATACGTCTTCCAGTATTTGTTTCCATAGCTTATCGATTTCCTTTTGTATATATTCTTTTTGCTCTCTGTCGTGAATCCAGTCACAGCGAGATTGCACATAACGAAGTTTGTCTTTTACAACATTCTTTTCTTCTAAACTCAGTCCTTCTTCTTTCCATTTATTTTGAAGAAAAAGTACTTCTTTCATTACTTCATCGGCATTTGGCGATTTATTGTAAAAAGCCTGAGGGTGGGTTTGCTCGCTCTTGTCTTTTTCTATTAACGTATTGACCATCCCTTCCAGTATTTCTACTTGTTCTTCTGTATCCCAAATGTATTTCAACACCCATAAATCAGATAAAACAGCTTCTTTGCGCTTACAAATCAATGCACTTGCAGCTATTAAACTTTGCAGTTTTACTGCTCTCCTGTCTGACACTTTAATGCCGGTATTTCTTAAATTATGAATCAGGTCTATGTATGCTGATCTTATTGGCTGCAAATCAATTTGCTTACAAGCCTGTTGTAGTATTCTGATTTCGTCTGCTGTAATCGTTGTAAACTGTTGGGTGGTATTTTGTTCCAGTTTCCAGCCTGCCAATAATACCTCCTGCATTTTATCCGGCTCTACATTATCACATCGCACTCTGATTAGAAATCGATCCAGCAATGCGTTCAAGGCTTCGTCTTCTGGCAATAAGTTACTGGCACCGACAAACATTAGTGCAGGCAGCTTGCGTGTTTCTTTTCCTCTTCTGAAAATACGTTCATTCAGTGCCATAAGCAAACTGTTGAGTATGGCAGAATTGGCATTAAACAATTCATCCAGAAATACCATAGACGCTTCGGGCAACATGCCTTCTGTATTAGTCAGCAATTCGCCTTCTTTAAGTTTGCGTACATCAAACGGGCCGAATATTTCGTTGGGTTCGGTAAAGCGGGTGAGGAGATATTCAAAATTTTTTCCTTGCTCTATATGCTGAGATAAATTGCGGATAATGGCACTTTTTGCTGTTCCCGGAGGTCCAAATAAAAAAGCATTCTCTCTTGCCATGAGGCTTATTCCCAACAAATCAATAATTTCATCTTTACTGACAAATGTTTCTTTTATCTCTTTTAAAACTGCATTTAATTTATCTGTCAACTCCATCATATAATTTTCAATTTTTTTATTAGTACGGCAATATATGAAAAATCCGCATTAAGTTCTCAGCCAATATAAGGAACTGTAATTGCCGAAATTTTCTTTAAGCCCTTCGTCTATTTTTTCCAGCTTTGCTAAGCTGATTGATTTATATTTTGTTACTCTGTCCAGATAGAGTTGCCTAAAGCAAGCTTGCTGAAACAATATATCAAGTGTTGATTCCTGAATTTCTAAATCCGAGCCTATAGCTGAGTAATGATAAGCTTTTAAACAATCCTCTATGCCCTGTAAAATGACATCTTGAAAATCAACTTGTTTAATATCTAAATATAAGGGCAACAAAAAGCGCAATACAATATCTGCCGATAGCATTTGTGCTGCATTCGGTTCTTTGGTATTGGGAATAAACAAATTTTTTACAACAGCAGCTTCCTGCTGTCGGAAGAAATGAAGATGGATGGCGTAATATACCATCTTTGCCGCCCAGAGTGCTGTTTCGGGTTGAAATTCAGGAGCGTCAAACGGGTAGTTTGTTTTTTCTATTTCATATTCCTGCTGCAAAAATGAGGTCAGCAGGCGTTCTTCCAGAGCACTTATACTAATCTTATCAGTAAATACAACTGCCTCTTCTTCTAAGCGCAAATGGACTATCGTATCGTAAAAAGCATTTTGTGTCTGCATCTTTATTTAATTTCAAAATGATAGCCTTCTTTGACAAATTGCTGATATTTTTGCCGGTTAAACCGATATAATTTTGCCGGTCTGCCTTCCTTTTTAGTTGCATATTTTTCTGTTTCCTCCACGAGACCAAAACTCAGCACTTTTTTTCTAAAATTACGTCTGTCAATTTCTGTTTCTAAGATGGAACAATACAGGTTTTCCAAATCTGAAAAAGGAAATTCTTTTGGCAACAAATCAAACCCAATGGGCTGATAAGTCAACTTATCTTTTAGCCTTTTTATGGCAACTTTTAAAATATCATTATGATCAAAACCTAATTTTGGTACTTCATTCATTGGAAACCAACGAGCTTCCTCAGCATCTGTGTCGGCAACGAGCTTAAGTTTTGCCGGATTCACTAAGGCAAAATAAGCAACGGTGATTACTCTAAAGCGCGGATCTCTGTGAATGTCGTCACCAAAGGTGTAGAGTTGTTCCATGTAATCAACAGTAATTCCGGCTTCTTCTTTTAATTCTCTCTTAACGGCATGTGTCAGCGTCTCGTCATCTTTAACAAAACCTCCGGCTATCACCCACTTGTTTTTCAGATGACCATATTTTTGTTTTACCAAGAGTACATGAAGCTGATGTTGCGAATAACCAAAGACTATGGCATCAACAGCAATTTTGATATTTTGTTGAAGTGACATAAATGCGTAATTTTTACACAAATATATACAATATCTTTTGGCTTAAAAAAAATTAAACCGGTAATTTCAACTCAAATCCCCACCATTTTTTTGCTTACTTCCCAAAGTTGTTCTGCAAGTTGTTCATCTTGTGCCAATTTAGATGGTGTTTTGGCTTTGCATTTATCAAAATATAACCCATTACAAGAAGTTGCTTCTTCTGCTGTTGCCAAATAAACACTCGTCTTAGCTCCTTCTGCTGTCGGAATTCCTGTCAGGTTGTTAACCGTTTTCCATACCCATTTGAAAAAAGGATTGGATGTCTTTGCACCAATATCAGAAACCACATGCCCGGGATGTAAACTGTTTGAAATTACATCAGTTCCTTTCAATTGTTTAGCCAAATGATTTGAAAATAATACATTGCACAATTTGCTGCGCTCGTAGGCTTTCAGAATAAAATAGTTTTTTTCAAAATGCAAATCGTTAAAATCAAGAGAGCCTCGGTAATGTGAATCAGAAGCCACCGTTACAATCCTTGCGGCATTACTTTTTTGCAACAACGGCAACAATAAATTAGTCAATAAAAATGGAGACAAATGATTGACACAAAATGTTTTTTCGTAGCCTTCCGGAGTCAATTCATGCTTTGCAAAAACGCCACCTGCATTATTGATTAGCACATCTAATTGCGGGAGTGTACTATTAATTTCATTTGCCATTTTTCGAACACTGCTCAAATCAGCAAAATCAGATAAAAAACAGCCTCCGGCAGCTGCCGCATTAATTTGTTTAAGCTCTTGCAATGTTTGTTCGCATTTACTTTTATCTCTGCCGGTGATGTAAATCAAATGCCCTTGTGCAGCCAATTGCTTTGCTGTTTCTTTGCCAATACCGGCTGTGGCTCCGGTTATCAAAATGATTTTGCTCATTCTTCTGTTTTAAGAAGAATAAATATGCAAAAAGTTTGGTAAACAAGATAAAAAAAATCAGGAACAAATAATCTTAAGCCTTAACTGCCTAATTGTTTGTATGTGATAGGGATGGTATAAAATACTCTCACGGCTTGGTTGCCTTGTTTTCCGGGCGACCATCTCGGCATTTTATTAATTACACCAAGAGCTCGTTTACCGAAATACCCACCCACATCATCTTTTATTACTGTGGCCTCTTTTATACTTCCGTCCAAATCAATATAAAAGCGAATAAAGATTTTGCCGTCCTGCTCATTATCAGAAAATGAATAGTAAGACATTTCCTTTTTCAAGTAAGCCAGTAATGCAGCTTGTCCTCCGGGAAATGCGGGCATAACCTCCGCCACGGGTCTTGGTCTTTCAGCTACAACTTTTACAGGTTCCGGCGTGGTGGTTACAACAGCGGGTGTTGAAACCACTGCTACATAATCCGGGTCTTTTGGTGTGGTGACCGTTCCTACTGTTTTATCAACCAATTCATTTTGCTTGGCTAATTTATCTGAATTTGCATTGTTATCGTTTACGGCTTTCATTTCTCTAAAATCCTGTGTATTTTGCTGCGGTTGGGTTACAGGCATTACATTTTGTACAGGTTCTGTTTTTGGCAATTCCTTGGGTGGTTCTGTTTTTATTTCCGGTTTAGGGCGTACATATTCCTCGGTAAAAACATCAGTCAGTTGAGAAGATACCGTTTTCCCCTCATTGTTCACCAAGGCTAAGCCATTGCTAAATAATCCTTGAGCCAACTTACCCATAAAAAGTGCTGAAATGAATAACAGGATCGTTATCACAAATCCAATTTTTTCATTTTTACTTACTTCACGGCGCAGCACATAAGCACCATAAGCCTTGTTTCGATTTTCGAAAACTATTTCGTCCATCGTTTTTGTTTGTTTCGTATTCATACTCATGTTTTTAGTTAATAAAGATAACGCAGTATTTGCAACTTTATTGCATTTGATAAAATATTTTGCAATTTTGTTGCATTTAATGACTATTGTCAATTAAATATTGGATTGAAAGTTTAATTTTTTCTTAAAAAGCAGGAGTTTAACAGGTTTTTAAGAATTAAGCTCACTGAAAATGAGGATAAAAACCTTGTATTAGTTATTTTTGGAATACTAAAACACGCCTATCAGTCGTTTTTACATCACGTAAACAACAAAAATTTATTTAATGGTTCGCAAATCCATCTTCTTGATGTGGGCGGTATTATTTTTCCCACTTAATTATACAAAATCATTCGGCGACGAAAATCACTTGGTTATTAAGCAAGAACAAAATCCTGCAGTTGCAGTAGCCGAAACTGAGCAAAATACTACGGTGCAAGACTATTTAGATTGTTTTGCCGTTGTTTCGGATGAGGCTATGAAAACGGCATTAAGTGGTTATGCTTATTTGGATGAAAAGGGTCAAATACAAAAAAAGGACATTATAACCATCGTAGATTTCAGCAAGCCCTCCACCACTGAGCGTTTATTCGTAATCAACCTAAGAACTAAAAAAATAATAGCGAAGAGTTTGTGTGCTCATGGAAGAAATAGCGGAGAAATTTATGCCGATAAATTCTCCAATGGGGCTGAATCATATCAAAGCAGTTTGGGATTTTATGTTACCGGTGAAACGTATGGCGGAAAAAATGGTTTCTCGCTGAAACTGGACGGCATGGAGTCCGGCATCAACTCAAATGCACGCGACAGAGGTGTAGTAATTCATGGTGCCGATTATGTTAGCTACGATTTCATCAACGCTAATGGAAAACTGGGTAGAAGCCAAGGCTGCCCGGCATTGCCATTAGAAAAGAATGAAAAAATCATTTCTTTAATAAAAGGTGGCTCCTGCTTGTTTATTTACCATCCTTCCAAGAATTATAAGAAAACATCTACCATTCTGAAACACTACAACGAAGAATGCCTGGCTGAAGTAGTTTCAGGATTTGAACAATAATCATGCAATGATTTTTGCAAAATAGCCTGATTTTTTGGATATTTAACCCATGAGTATAGAAGCAATTCTACTCTTGATTTTTTGTCTTGGGTATTTCGCAATTATTTTTGAGCACAAGCTGGGCTTTGACAAAGCCGGTGCTGCCCTTATCACAGGTGTTGTTTTGTGGACGGTTTGGATTATGACTTCGGGTAAAGATGATGCGGGCCATCGCTTTATGCATGAGTTTCTGCCTGAAATTTCCAGTATCCTGCTTTTTCTGCTGGGTGCCATGACCATAGTAGAAATTATAGACCAGCATCAGGGTTTTGAGCTTATCGTTTCGAGAATAACGACCAACGACAAACGATTATTATTATGGATAATTGCTTTGTTAACCTTTTTTCTTTCAGCCATTTTAGATAACCTGACTACGGCAATAGTCATGGTTTCACTATTGCGTAAAAAAATTGCCAATCAGGATGATCGTTTATTTTTTGCCGGTATTGTTGTTATTGCGGCCAACTCAGGAGGTGCATGGAGCCCAATGGGAGATATAACTACTACGATGCTTTGGATAA
Organism: uncultured Chitinophagales bacterium; assembly: GCA_964584555.1. Classification (GTDB taxonomy): domain Bacteria; phylum Bacteroidota; class Bacteroidia; order Chitinophagales; family JADIYW01; genus JADJSS01. The sequence continues at coordinate 8,509 of CAZPBT010000011.1, read as the reverse complement.
AAGGACAAATAACCGCATTATCTATTATCAAAGAAATATTTCTGGCCAGTGCCGTCAGCTTACTCGTTCCTCTCATAGTCATCAGCTTCATCATGAAAGGAAAAGTTGAAGTACCTGTACAGGAAAATCAAGACAATGGTCAGCCCAATGCTGTGCGGTGGACTGTCTTTATACTGGGTGTACTGACGTTTATTTCAGTACCTATTTTTAAAACGGTAACACACCTGCCACCTTTCATGGGTATGTTGTTGGGATTGGGAATAATGTGGGTAATTACGGACTTAATTCACAAAGAAAAAAATGCCGAAGACAAATTTGGGTATTCTGTTTATAATGCTATGTCAAAAATAGACAGTCCAAGTATATTATTCTTTTTCGGCATACTCACTGCAGTTAGCGCTTTAGATGTTTCGGGAATATTGAAATCTTTGGCACAACATCTTGATGCATCTGTAGGCAACCATAATATCATCATTTATACCATAGGCTTATTGTCGGCTGTCATTGATAATGTGCCCCTGGTTTCTGCTACGCAAAGTATGTATTCTTTCCCAACCGATCATCATTTATGGCATTTCATTGCCTATTGTGCCGGCACAGGAGGCAGTATTTTAATCATAGGTTCGGCGGCCGGAGTAGCAGTGATGGGCATAGAGAAAATCAATTTCATGTGGTATGCCAAACGGATAGGCTGGCTGGCATTTTTAGGTTATACTGCCGGAGCCATCGTTAGTGTACTGGAAACGCACTATTTTGGAAACATATAAGAGTCTGCTATTTAACATTATAATACTTCATTTATGATTACTATTCGCCCATTCAAAGGTCTTCGCCCAAGAAAAGATATTGTACAACTGGTAGCAGCCAAGCCTTATGATGTTTTAAATTCTGCGGAAGCTAAAGCGGAAGCCAAAGACAATCCGTATTCTTTTTTGAGAATATCTAAACCCGAAATCAATTTTGATATGGAAATCAATCCTTATGATGAAGCTGTTTATCAAAAAGGAAAAGAAATTTTTGATGCATTTATCAAAGACGGCATTTTGGTAAGAGATGAAAAGCCGTGCTATTATATTTACGCACTTACGATGGATGGCAGAACGCAGACCGGCTTGGTGGCAGGAAGTGCTATTGATGATTATTTCAATAATGACATAAAAAAACACGAACTGACTTTGGTGGCTAAAGAGAACGACCGTATCAAACACATGAAAACCAAAATGGCACAGCCCGGTATGGTTTTTTTAGCGTATAAAAATGTGGCGGAAATTGATACCATCATTCAGGAATATATGTCATCACACCAGGCAGATAATGATTTTACGGATAGTCAGCAAGTAAGACACCAGCTTTGGAAAATAGAAGATGAGATTTTACTGTATAAACTAACCGAACTTTTTTCTACCCATGTTGATTCATCGTATATTGCCGATGGACACCATCGTACTGCGGCTTCTGCCAAGGTGGGCATGCAGCTTCGCGAAGAAAACAAGCAACATAACGGCACTGAAACATACAATTATTTTTTATCGTGTTTGTTTCCGGCTAATCAATTACAGATTCAGGATTACAACAGGGTGATAAAAGATACGAATGGACTTACAACTGAAGAACTATTAGCGAAAATCAGTGCACATTTTACGGTTGAAAAAATAGGGGCTAATATATATAAACCCAAACAGCTGCACGAGTTTTCCATGTATATAGACGGAAGTTGGTATAAACTCACGGCAAAAGAACATACCTATAAAGACGCAGATGAAATCGGTGTGTTGGATATTAGTATATTATCTGATTTTCTGCTTGCTCCGGTTTTAAATATTGTTGATCAACGCACTGATAAACGAATTGATTTCGTTGGAGGCATACGCGGGTTGCAAGAATTACAAAAGCGTGTGGATAGCGGGGAAATGGAACTTGCTTTTGCCTTTTATCCAGTTTCTATGGAGCAGCTGATGGCTATTGCAGACAGTGGCAACATTATGCCACCAAAATCCACGTGGTTCGAGCCCAAACTAAAATCCGGTTTGGTGATAAATGAATTGAGTGTGAGTTAGGTTTATAGCAGCATTTATTTTGAATGGTTGGTTGATTGTATTCTTGCTTGTCCAATTATAATTGTTTATCTCCTATACTGCTTTTGGTTTCGTTTGGTGAGGACATAAAACGATAGAGAAAAAATAAATTGGCTAATGCTTAGTAATTTCATTACCATTAATATAATTCCTTACAAATTCTAATTTACCATTTGGGTTATACCAATACTCCTTTCCGTTTAAGAACCCATCCTTATAGTGTTGGATTGCTTTTAGTTTACCACTTTCGTAATATCTTTTTACTATTCCTTGAACTTTTCCATTTACGTAATTGTATTCGTAAGATTTGAATCCATTACGATACCATCCAATTTGATTAATAAGGGTGTCATTTATTAAAAAATATAACTCTCTTAAGACACCATTTGGATAGTAGATGTAAATATAGGATTCGTTTTTTAATGTATATTCTGTTTTATATAATACTCCTTCTCCAATAAATTCATGTTTCATATTTCTATAATAACTAATCTGTAATGAATCTTCCGAATATAATTTAAACGAAACTAAAGAAATAAAAATAAAAATATATGTTTTCATATGTCTATATTTTATCTATTACTAATCTGGGTGTACTCTTTACTTCTTATTATGAATAATCTCTATCTTGAAATTTTAGCATCTCAAATATTCGCATTTCCCTCACTTGCCCTACTTAAAGTTAATATATTTTCTTACATTTTTAATTAGAATTTGTTGTTTACAATATCTGCTTGGTTTCGTTTGATGTCCACACCAAAGGATGGAAAAAAGATTAGCCCGCCTTTATTCGTTTCGCTTCTTTTTATTTATTAGTTTTATTGTATGAAAATCTTCAAAAAGATAATTATTGGACTGGTTCTTTTTTTGGCATTGGCATTTTTGATCGTGCAAAAAAAATCAATTCCCGTAAGTGAATTGAAAAAGAAATATGCTGATACTGCATCTAAATTTCTGAATTATGACGGCATGCAAGTACACTATAAAGTGGAGGGCAAGGGCAAACCAATTGTATTGATACATGGCACGGGAGCCTCTCTGCAAACATGGGACGGATGGACAGATTCCTTAATAGCAAACAACTATCAAGTGATTCGTATAGACATGCCTGCTTTTGGATTAACCGGGCCAAATAAAACCAACGACTATTCATCAAAGATGTATGTAGCTTTTTTAGATGGTTTTTTACACCAAATAGGTATTGATACTTTTGCTCTTGCAGGTAACTCCTTGGGTGGCGAAATTGCCTGGAAATATGCACTTGCACATCCACAAAAAGTTACAAAACTCATTTTAGTTGATCCGGCTGGATATTATTCCAAAGAAAAAGGAAACGGCGCTGTTATTTTTACACTGGCTAAAATAAAATGGCTGGCGGCATTGATGAGTAAAATTGATACGAAAATGATTGTCAATAAGACACTAAAAGATGTCTATTATGATGATTCAAAAATAACGGATAAACAAGTACAACTTTATTATGATATGTCCATGCGCGAAGGAAATCGGGAAAGTTTTTCAGCACGTGTACAACAAGTAGATCAGGAACCGAAATTAGACGTTTCTGTAATAAAAACACCTACGCTGATTTTATGGGGAAAACAAGATATTTTGATAGACATTTCTATGGCAGCAAACTTTACAAAAATTGCAGGCTCTAAATTAATTGTCTATGACCAATGTGGTCACTCACCTCAGGAAGAAATTCCTGCAAAATCTGTTGAAGATGCATTGCAATTTTTAAAACAGTAATCAATATCATTAAGTTAAACATGATTTTATGCAGAATAATCCAAATAGTTGATTTAGCTTTTTTTAGAACCACCTCCTTTAGTCCTCCGCCTTAATGAAGTCGGAGGAAATAATGAGAAATCAACTATTTTTACAGCCGATTAACTTAACTACATTGTATAGTAATTCCTTTATTTAGAAAAGTTTCTGTTGCTTATTGTGTTCGTTTATAAATAAGTCTGTCCTGAGCTTGGGAAATACCAGTTCTTGAAAATATTTTTTCCGTGCTAATTGAATTTGTGATTTAATAGAATCAGCCAATACGCCTTCGCCCCGCATACGTCTGCCAAATTGTGCATCCTGTATTTCGCCTCCGTGTATTTGTTTGGTTTGGTTTAAAATTTTAGCGGCTCTGTCTGGCATCGTTTTTTTTATCCAGTCTGTAAATACTTGTTCCACTTCTCCCGGCAAACGCATAATATTATAAGCAATTCCTAAAGCTCCTGCATCTGCTGATTTTTCTGCAATTTTCATGATTTCCATGTCAGTTAATCCGGGTATGATGGGTGCAATATTAACCATCACCGGAATCTTGTTTTTGGCTAATAATTCTACTGTTTTGAGTCTGTTCGCTGCCGTAGATGTGCGCGGTTCTAACTGTCTTCGCAAATCTTCGTTCAGCGTAGTGATAGAAATAACAGTTTGCACCAGTTGAAGTGAATTTAATTCTGAAAGCAAATCCAAATCTCGTTCAATTAAGCTGTTTTTTGTAATGATGCCTACCGGGTGTTTAAATTCCAGCAGTACTTTTAATAAATTTCGGGTAATTTCCATTTTGCGTTCAATCGGTTGATAACAATCTGTATTGCCCGAAAGCATAATAGGTGATGCAGCATGGCTTTTTTTGTTCAACTCTTTTTTGAGTAAATCGGGTGCTGTTTTTTTCACTAAAATAATCCGTTCAAAATCCAGTCCTGCACTGTAACCCCAATAAGGGTGGGTGTTTCGGGCATAGCAATAGGTACAGCCATGTTCACAGCCTTCATACGGATTCATGGAATAATCCATAGGAATATCCGGACTACTAATTTTGTTTATGAATGTTTTAGGAAAGACTTCTATATATTTCGTGGGGTGGTTTTCATCGGTTTGTTCATCGGCTTCCGCTTTATCGTAGATATACGATGAATACCTGTGTTCACTATTGCTTTGAGCACCACGACCTTTAATATGATTTTTATTTATTTTCACATATTGAAAATGAATGCAATAAAGTTATATAAAAATGGAGATTGTGTTATTCTGCGGTATCAGATTCTAAAGATGCCTGCGAAACCCAGAAATTATTGTATCCTTCGCCCAAAACCAAAAACAACATTTTTTGTTGTATCAGTTCCAGCATCGATAATAAAATAAACACGGCGTGTATTTTGCTTTCGCATGCCTGAAATAATTCGCTGAAGTTAGCTCTTTCTTTCAGCTGGATAAATGAAACCAGTTTGCTTTTTTCTTCTTCTATAGAATATTTGAAAGGTGCGATGGTGTGTACTACTTTTTCCGTACGGTTTTTAAATTTCTCCATGGAGCGCATATACGCTTTCAAAAGTTTAAATAAAGATACCGTTTCCAAATCTGCATCTTCAGCCATTAATTTCACCAATTGATCAACTTCTTTTTTCTGGTTGCCACGGGCATATCGCAAAGAGCGACTGCCTTCCATATCTTTCAAAACTTCTACAACGTCTTTAAAGCGCTTGTATTCTAAAAGCTGTTGTACCAATTCCTGACGCGGGTCAATTTCATTACCCTGATCATCCAGCTCTTTTCGAGGCAACAACATTTTTGCTTTTATGCGCATCAATGTGGCTGCTACTAAAATAAATTCGCTGGCGATTTCTATATTTAATCGTTCTAGATGTTGAATATAATCTAAAAAATCATTAGTTATTTTATAAATAGGAATATCATGTATGTTTAACTCATCGCGTTCAATAAAAAACAACAATAAATCGAAAGGTCCTTCAAACTGCGGTAATTGTATAATAAATGGTGCACTCATTCCTAAAACTCTGTATTTTACAGAACTAAAAATAGGCTTTTTATTTTTTGAATCTGATGATAGTTATCTACACACCAAAAGTTACCAACAGGATAAAATACGTATTCGATTTTGTTTTTGAACAGTATTTTGGTATGCCTTATATGCTTACTGAAAATAAAGACGAAAGCATAAATGAAGATGATATTTTGTTGGTATACGCCGGAATAAATCCAGGAACCGGTTTTATTATTTTTCAGGATAATTTATTGTTGGAAGAAACGATTGCAGAACAACGCATTTATGTTTCACGTGAAAGCAATTTGCCCGTGTTTTTTCAAACTGATGAACATTTCAATATTTCGTTTGATATTTTTTCATGCATTTTTTATTTAATCACCCGCTACGAAGAATATTTACCTCATACTACGGATGCTCATGGTCGCTATCTGTCTTCTAATTCTATTTTAGCTAAAAAAGAATTTTCTTTTCGACCGATAGTAGAGGAGTGGTTGTATTATTTTAAAGAAGAGCTGATCAGATATTTTCCGCAGCTAAAGTTTAAAGAACATGTATTTCAATACCGTCCTACTTTTGATATTGATAATGCTTACCGATTTTCAGGAAGAAACTGGCTAAAGCATCCACCCAATATTTTTGCCAAAGGCGCATTGACTGTTTTATTTCAAAAAAAGCAAGATCCTTATGATGTGTATGATTTTATATTCCGTGAGCTGGAGTTGTATAACTTACAGCCTGTTTTCTTTTTTTTGCTGAATGATGATGGAAGAAACAACAGCAAAGTATCACCAAGCAGCAAAAAGTTGCATGATTTAATACAAAAAATTTCAAGCGCAAATTATGAAACCGGTATTCATCCGGCTTATGATGCCTTGAAAGAGCAGACTTTGATGCAAGAAACTGAACGTTTGACTTCCATAACCGGAAAGAAAACATGCGCTGTACGACAACATTTTTTAAACTTACGTTTTCCTGATTACTATATGGAATTGGATAAAGCAGAAATTACTGAAGACTATTCTATAGCCTATCCGGATGTTGTCGGTTGCAGAGCCGGCACCACACAACCATTTCTTTTTTTCAATTTGGCTGAAAATAAAGTTTACAACCTTCTGATTCATCCTGCGGTGTGGATGGATGCTACATTTGCCTATTATCAGACAGAGAAAAAAAATGAGCAAATAATGAAAGATTTTTCAGATTTTGTTTTACATTTAAGGAAAATTAACGGTATATTAGTAACAATATATCACAACGATTTATTAGCAACGGATAAATACAGATATTTATTTCAAACCATTAACCAACAAGTGAATAAATTTTAAAAAGTATGAAAAAATTATTTTTTACTTTTTTATTAAGTACTTTTTTTATAAGTATTTTTAACAATTGTTTTGCGCAGGACTACAAGTACTCACAGTTTTACAATTCGCCACTCAACCTGAATCCGTCCTTTACCGGACAAATCCACTCTTTATACAGACTGGTGGCCAATTATAGATTACAGTATCTTCCTATACAAAAACCGGCACCTTATAACACGTTTTCATTTTCGGGAGATGTGGGTTTGCTACGCGACCGTCTGAATGGTGATATTTTGGGTGTAGGTGCAGTGTTTACTAATGACCGCCAGTCGTCAATAAAAAGCAACTTGATGATGGTGTCTCTTGCTTATCAAAAAATATTGACTCAAAAGAAAAACTCTTATCATTACCTGAGTGCGGGCTTTCAATTCGGGTTTACTCAACGCAGAATTGATGTAAACAACTTAGCCTTTGAATCTCAGTTTACAGGCACAGGTTTTGATCTCACTTTAGATAACAAGGAAAACTTCTTTAAAGATAAATACGTTAAACCGAATATGAATATCGGTTTGATGTGGACAGGCAGATTTAATAAAATGCTTGGTGCCTATGTTGGATTTTCCATGTTTAACATCATTAAGGCGAAAGACACCTTTTTTGCTTCAGATAATGAGCGTGCTTATCGCATGAATGCCCATGCCGGATTAAATGTGACCATCAAAGACTTTGTATTGATTTCTCCAAATATGATGTATATGCGTCAGGCTAAAGCACAACAAATTATCGGCGGTACTTCTGTAGCATTTAGTCTTTCAAAAGACGAACCGTTCCGTACTGCTGTTTCTGCGGGTGTTTGGTACGATGGAAATCAAGCGGTAATTGCATCTGCGGGTGTTTCCTTTTCAGGAGTACAAATTGGATTGAGCTATGATGCTACTTTCAGAAAAGACTTAAGCAAAGCGGATAAATCTTTCGGAGCTCTGGAAGCATCTATTATTTATACCAGCAAACCATTGGAAAAGAAAAAACGCTATTCTCCATTACTTTGTCCTAATTTTTAAAAAACACATTCCAATAAAATAAAAAAAAGCAATCCACATGGGTTGCTTTTTTTATTTCTGAATCTTTGCAATACGGCTACTCAAAACCTGAATTAGGGTTACGAGTTTTATCTGGCATACTGTTATACTTTTTTATACCTCTGGGTTTCTTATTTTAGCAGCATATCAGCGAGATATTAACCTGAGTTCGGGAAAGCGTTTCAATTAAAAATAGTTGATTTATAATATAGAACCACCTCCTTTTAATTCCTCCTCCTTGTTAAGTTGGAGGAAAAAATG
>CAZPBT010000010.1:17297-26841 GCA_964584555.1 uncultured Chitinophagales bacterium | reverse complement strand
CGGCAAGTGCAGGCACTACAACTTATACGTTCACTCCAACAGCAGGACAATGTGCCACACCGTCTACAATGAATATAGTGGTTAATGCTGTTATAAGAACGTCAGCTGATATAACCATTTGTCAAGGTCAATCATATACTTTTAATGGACAAGAATTAACTGTATCAGGAACTTATTTTGATACATTGACTTCTGCATATGGTTGCGATAGTTTTTCAACATTAAACTTAACAGTAACTGATGCGTTAATTTCAAACATTGATAATTCAATTTGCGAAGGTCAAAGTGTAACTATCGGAACTCAAACATTTAATACATCCGGTGATTACACCGTTGTTTTACAAACTACGGGAGGCTGTGATAGTATTATACATCTGCATTTAATAGTCAATAATGCTACATCTTTCCAGCTTGAACAAACAATCTGTGAAGGAAGCAGTTACACTTTAGGAAATCAGACATTTGATCAAAGCGGAAATTATACCGTACATTTTACCAACTCTGCAGGTTGTGACAGTTCTGTCTTTTTAAGCCTAACAGTGAATCCTGTTTCACACACTGAAATTAATACAGCAATTTGCCAGGGTGCTACATATACAGTAGGAACACAAACTTTCAATCAAAGTGGTTCGTATACTGTTATACTTCAAAACAGTCTGCTTTGTGATAGTATTATTACATTGAACTTAACGGTTAATCCAACGTACACAATTGAAGATGTCAGAACAATTTGTGAAGGTGATTCTTTGATTTATAATGGAACTACATATATGGAAGCAGGTACTTATCCTCTGCATTTCTATACATCTGCTCAATGCGACAGTATTGTAAACTTAGTTATACAGGTTATACCAAAATCAAGATCAACAGTGAATACTGCAATTTGCAGCGGACAGTCATATATGGTTGGAACGCAAACATTTAATCAAAGCGGAACTTACTTTATTACATTAACTGCAGCAAGCACATGTGACAGTATTGTTACGCTGAATTTGACTGTTAATCCACCACTGTCTGCAACTCTAAACCAAGCTATATGCAACGGAGCGTCTGTAACTGTTGGTGGACAAACCTTTAATCAATCCGGTACATATACTGTTACGGTGCAAAATCAATCAGGTTGCGATAGTATCATTACTTTAAATTTGACAGTTCAACAACCAATTTCAACTGATATCAATAGGATAATTTGCCGCGGTGAACAAGTTGTAATTGGTGACAGCACTTATACAACTGCCGGTATGCATCATACTACCTTGCAATCTGTTTCCGGTTGTGATAGTGTTGTAAATCTGGATTTATCTGTTATTGAAGGTCCGGATGTTACAATTTCAACTAGTGTGACTAATCCTGTAGCAGGACAAGAATTCCAATTGCACGCATCATCTCCTTTGGCTACTACTTTCAACTGGACACCTGTAAGTAATGTAACTTCACCTACTGATAGTATAACAGCAGCAACTATTACAGAAACTACTTGGTTTTATGTTACGGTAACCGGAAGCAATACGAGATGTGCAACAACAGATTCAATTCTGATTGAACTGAAAGAAATTGAATGTACTTTCGATAATCTGTATATTCCTAACGCCTTTACTCCAAATGGAGACAGTAAAAATGATTTATTTATAGTGAGAGGACCTTTACTTAAATCTATGTCTATGCTGATATATGATCGTTGGGGCACTGTCGTTTTTGAAACAAATGATTTAGGCACAGGTTGGGACGGAACTTATAAAGGTAAGCTGGTTCAGGCGGATGTTTTTGGCTTCATTATCAGGGGCGAATGCTCAAATGGAACAATTATTACAAAAAAAGGTAACGTAACAGTATTAAGATAACAAATAAATAACTATATTAGCAATATGAAAAAGCTTTTCTTTCTTGGACTCTTTTTTGCATGTGTTTGGAATAGCATAAATGCTCAAGATCCTCACTTTTCACAAATCCAGTATAATCCCCTTTATCTCAATCCTTCTTACGCAGGATTTGGCGATAAAGACAATCGCTTTGTTGGTATGTACAGAGATCAATGGCGTACAGTTCCTGTTCCGTTTATGACGGCTTGGGGTTCTTATGATCGTTGTTTTATTTGCAAACCTCAGAAATATTTTCGTTTCGGCGGCGGCGTAAGTTTCTTGTTTGACAGAGCCGGTGATGGTTTGTTAAGCACGTTTAATCCGAATATTACTTTAGCCGTTTCCAAAGGCTTTGCTAAAGGTAGATTTTGGACAAGTTTTGGTGCGACAGCAGGTATGACAATAAAATCGCTGGATTATGGACGACTTACTTTTGATAATCAATATATTGTAGGTACAGGTTATGTTCCTGGTTCTGCAACTGGTGAAACATTTTCAAATAATAATGTCTCATTTGCTAATTTCGGTTTAGGCTTGAACTTAAGATATAAGTTTAAGAAAATATCTTATGTGGATTTAGGCGGTACGATCTGGAATCCGCATCAACCGAAGCAAAATTTCTTATATTTTACAGAATCACGCTTACCAATGCGCTATGGTGCATATACTAAGGCTCGTATCGAATTGGGTAAAAAAGAAATGTGGAATTTACAACCGGGTTTTTTCTTTAACCGACAAAACAAGGTAAATAACATGTTATTGAATGCCATTGCAGAAATGCAGTTTGCAAAATCTAATGTAGGTTTAGGCTTCGGTGCGGGCTATCGCTTTGAAAGTAACGATGCTGCAATAGCATATTTATCAGTATTGTATAAAGGTTTGAGAGTGGGTGCAAGCTATGATATAAATGTTTCTAAATTTACTAAGGCTACCAGATTTAACGGCGCTTTTGAATTATTGCTTTCTTACGAATTTGGTGAAAAAGCATGCAGCAAAAAATGTCCTGAACTCCCTAAATGTCCTGCTTGTCCGCCTTATGAAAATACAGAAGTGGAAATCAAAGTGAAACAACGCGATAATGACAGCTTATTGGCAACATTCAAGAAATCTTTTGAAGCGGATACTATACCTCAAACTTACTTAGACTCTTTATACGTAAGTATTCCTAAGGTTGAAAAACCTATGATTTCTGAAATCGTATTGAAAATGTTACCACTTACCTTGTATTTCCACAATGATATACCTAAAACGGGTGACAATACGAATTATGAAGACCTTTATACAGCCTATGTCGCTCGTATGCCGGAATATAAAGAGAAATCTATTGATGATGATGCTCGAGTAGATGAATTCTTTACCAAGGTAGAAACGAATTATAATAATCTTAATAAAGTAATTGAAGAAATAAATGCCGTTATTAAAAAAGGATATACTGTAGATATTGAATTCAGAGGATATGCTTCTCCATTAGCTCCGGCATCTTACAATAAGGCACTAACAGAAAGACGTATCAGTTCCATCATGAATTTATTTAAAGAAAGAATGGGGGCTAATTATGACAAGATTTCCAAAACTACATTGCCGTTGGGTAAATCAGTTGCAAAAACCGGAATTAGTGATAAACTTTCAGAGCCTTCTAAATCTATTTTTGGTATTGATGCATCTTCTGAACGTAAAGTGGAAATTGTAGGTATCAGATTGTATAAAGAATAATAATAAACTTAAATACTAAAATGCAGCATATCTGATATGCTGCATTTTTTTATATAGTCAGTTATATGAAAAGTTAACTCTCTTTACTATCTTAGACGATTATCCCGATAGCATGGAAGAAACAACCGAAAAGATATATACTGACATACATCCACAAGATGAAGATGCAAACAGACAGTTTGAAGAATATGTTGAACAAAAACCCAGTTCTTTAATTGTTCGCTTGTTTGTGACTACACGCCATCTTACCGGTTTGGCACTTGGCGGTGGCTATGCTTATATGCGCTATCGTCGTAAAACTAAAGCAAAATTCAGTATTCTTCAGGATGTGTTTTTGCGCTTGTATTTGTGGCTTAACTGGCCATTTCTAAAGAAAAAACTGATTAAACAACCCTTTTCTGTTCAACTTCGCAGAAGACTGGAAATGTTGGGTGCCACCTATATCAAACTAGGTCAAATACTGAGTTTACGTGAAGATATGTTACCAAAAGACATCACTGATGAACTTAAAAAACTATTAGATACCTTACCTGCTGTGAAATCTGATCGTTTTATGGAACTGGTAGAAATTCAAATAAATCAGCCCATTCACAAAGTATTTTCTGAAGTAAAACAGAATCCTTTAGGTTCAGCCTCCATTGCACAAACCCACAGAGCTACTTTGCGTTCCGGAGAAGAAGTAGTATTGAAATTACTAAAACCGGGAACGAGAGAATTGATTCAGACGGACAGCAAAATCATAAAAGCAATGGGTTCGTTTATGCAAATTTTTCTCCCGCATTTGCAACCCAAAAACATGTTTACTGAGTTTTGTGATTATACAAACAGAGAAGTTGATTTTCGCTTGGAAGCAGATAATGCAGAAGAATTTGCAGCAAATTTTGCCAAACATCCTGCTATTCATTTCCCTAAAATATACAGAGAATATACAACCAGTGATTTGATTTGCATGGAATTTATTCGGGGAATAAAACCGGATAAAAGAGCTTACGAAAGATATAATGATGAGGAAAGAGAAAAAATTGTTGATTACGGAGCATATGCCATTATTCAAATGCTGTATCACGATGGGTTCTTTCATGCCGACTTACATCCCGGCAACTTGCTGATTGTAGATTCTCCTAACGGTCCCAGTGTTGGCTTTATAGACTTAGGTATGGTTGGCCGTTTTGAAGAAAATACCAGAAAAATCATGCTCTATTATTTTAACAGTTTAGTGATGGGTGATCCGGGTGGAGCAGCCAGATACCTTACTTTACTGGCACGCCCGGGTAAAGGAGCAGATATTGAAGGTTTCAGAAAAGAATTTGTATCTGTAGGAAACAGATGGCTGAAAGCACCTAATTTTAAAGAATTCTCACTCGCACGGCTGATACTGGAATCTGTTGCTTTAGGTTCAAAATATCGTTTGTATTATCCTTTGGAATTGGTATTAATGGTAAAAGCCATCATCACCTATGAAGGAGTTGGCAATGTGATATTACCGGGATTCGATATTCAAAAAGTAACCAAAAAACATATCAGAAGAATGGTGCTGGGCGAAGTAAATCCATTGGATGCCATGAAAGCACAATTGCAAAATGCACCCGAATTTATGGATATTATCTCCAGAATGCCATTGGTTTTGTCTGAGTCGTTTAAACGATATGAAAACTCATTGGTGGAGAAAAAAACATCTTCAGTTATCGGTTTAAAACGCATCATATTTGCCGGCTGTTGTGTGATAGGCGGAAGCATATTAGCCGCCGCAGGATTGCAATGGTATGCTTTTGTTCCTTTAATAGCACTGGGATTAATCCTGGCGATAAAATCATAATTTTTATCCATCGTTTACTTGACAAATCTGCTACTCTCCGTACTTTTGTATTACTATGGCTAACACGATTGTTTTACATAAAATGCCAACTCCACTGGAGTTATATCCCCGGCTTACTACCACATTTTTCAAAAATGGAAAAGGCGATTTGCCCGACAGAACGATTGTACTCGAAAATCAAAGCATAACTCCTCAGCAAGTAAAAAAATACAATAAGGTTTGTGGCTTCGAACATGCGCTGATTATTCCGGCAACTTTTTTGCATACGTATGCTTTTTCCCTGCACACTTATTTACTTACCCAAATTGATAGTCCATTTCCTGTTTTAGGCATGATACATCTGGCTAATACTATTCGTCAGCATCGTCCGCTTTATGTAGGCGAACATTTCACAATGCAGTGCTCATTTGGCAATTTGATAGCCCATAACAAAGGTCAGGGTTTCGAGATTTTCTCTAAAGTTTTTGTAAATCAAAAGTTGATTTGGGAGGATGCCAGTATTTATTTTCATAAAGGTAAAGAGGGTATCGGTACTGTTTTAGAAATGGATATTGAGGAGTTAAATGATAATTGTATTAAAAAAACATGGAACCTTTCTTCTAATTTAGGTTTGGAATACGCACAAGCATCAGGCGATTTTAACCCAATACATTTGCATCCTTTTTCTGCAAAATTATTTGGCTTTCAAAGGCATATTATACATGGTATGTGGACCAAAGCCAAAGTATTGGCTGAGCTGGAAAAACAAGTTTCTGACAGCTTTGAAATGTCAGTGGCTTTTAAAACTCCCATTTTCCTTCCGGCTAGTGTTATCTTCAGATATGAAAAAGATAAAAAAGGCTTTAACTTTGATGTAGTAGATAAGCATCAGGAGAAGCCACATTTGAGAGGATATTTATATAATTGCTAAAAAATAAATTAGCCGGATTAGAATGGAAATTTGCATTGAAATATGTAAGAAGTAACTTCGCCTTACGACTAATGTTTGAAAGGTCACCGTTAATAGTTTATAGTCCACAGTCCATAGTTTAAGTCCACAGTCCACAGTCCATAGTTTATAGTCCACAGTTCATAGTTCATAGTTCATAGTCTACATTCCAATAACCAATAACCAATTACGCATGAGCCTGCTTGAGATAATAAAACTTGCCTTTTTTTCCATAAAAGCGAATATCGTTCGCACTATCATTACCTGCTTGATAATTGGTATTGGTATTATGGCATTAGTAGGCATTCTCACCGCAGTAGATGGTTTAAAAGGATATTTGTCATCCAGCTTTAGCAGCATGGGAGCCAATTCATTTAAAATCAGAAACAGAAATTTATCTTTTACACTGGATAGTGATGATGAGGTAGCACCAAAAGTGTTTAGAAGCATCACTTATAATGAAGCGGAAGAGCTGAAGGAAAAAATGGGTGCTACCTATCCTGCCTCGGTTCAATATTTAGCAAATCAAGCATCAACGCTTAAATTTGAAAATAAAAAAACAAATCCGAATATCCTGATTTTGGGTTCTGATGAAAATTATTTGAATAATGAAGGGTACTCCTTGGTCGGCGGCAGGAATTTTACTGAAACTGAATTATATCTGGGTTCTAATGTCGTTATGCTCGGTTATTCAACCGCAAAAAAACTATTTGGCACTCAAATTTCACTCCGCGATAAATTTGTTAGAATTGATGATGTGAAATTTCAGGTAATAGGAATATTGAATGAAAAAGGCTCAAGTATGATTACTACAGATAATGTGGCTGTTGTTCCTTTATTGAAAGCCAAACAACTCTATCCGCAGAGTAATCCGTCTTATGTTGTGAGTATAAAAGCGAATGACCCCGACGCCTTAGCTAAGGCGGAAGAAGTGGCTATCGTCAATATGCGTATGGTACGCAGACTTAGACCCGGTGAAGAAAATAATTTCGATATTTTAAAAAGCGATAGCATATCCGGTATGTTTGTAGAAAAAATGAGCTACGCTACCATTGCGGGTGCTATTATTGCAGCCATTACGCTCTTGGGGGCTTCCATAGGACTAATGAATATTATGCTGGTAAGCGTAACAGAACGTACCAAAGAAATCGGAACATTAAAGGCATTGGGCGCTCGTAAAAAAGATATACAAACTCAATTCTTAGTGGAAGCCATAGTAATCTGCATACTGGGAGGTGTTTTGGGCGTAATCTTAGGTATTGTATTTGGCAATATCGCTTCTCTTTCTACAGGTGGTACATTTATCATGCCTTGGGCATGGATGCTTGTCGGCATAGCTGTATGTATTTTTGTCGGCATGATTTCCGGTATTTATCCGGCAATTAAAGCTTCCAAACTAGATCCTATTGAAGCTCTCCGCTACGAATAACCTGAGTTCGGGTTAACAAAAATAAGATGAAAGAATAGTAGATTTCTCATTTCTTTCCTCATCCCTTACAAGTAAGAGGAATTACAAGGAGGAGGTTCTTGATAAAAAAATCAACTATTTTAAAATTGTTACGCTTATCCAGTACTGAGATTACTATCAACATACGTGTATTCAATACTATTGAAAGTTTGCAAAATATTTTCAAATTTTGGGCGTTATGCTTAATGATTTCTTACAACCATTGACCGACGATTTTTTGCAGAGCTATTACCACAGCCAGCCTTATGTAAAAAATCATATCCAACTTTACCAACACACACAAAATACAGAGGACTATCGTGTAGCCTTGCTGGGTGTGCAAGATTACAGAGGATATATCGCAAATAAGGGTACGGAGCAAGCTGCCAATGAAGTGCGCCGTCAGCTCTACTCCTTTTCTGCTTTTACCAATGGTATTTCTCTTCTCGATTTGGGCAATATACGTGCCGGAGAAACTTACGTAGATACTTTAGTTGCCTTGGTAGAAACCTTGCACGAACTTTTCAAACGCAATATCATCTGCATTGTTATTGGCGGAGATATTGGCATAGCCTCGGCACAGTTCAAAGCGTATGAGATATTTGAAAACCCGCTGAATGTTGCACATATTACAGCCGATGTAAAATGGGACGACAGCGATGTCGATATTTATAACACTTACATCAAAGATTTCTTTTTGAGCAACTATCTGAATAAATACAATCTGATTGCATATCAATCCTATTTTTTGCAGGATAAACAAATTTCATTTCTAAACAGCCGGCAGTATGATATGTTGCGTGTCGGTAAAATCAGAGAATTTATACAAGAAGCAGAGCCTTACTTGCGCGAAGCAGAAATGGTGCTTTATGATATCAATGCCATACGCTATTCTGATGCTCCCGGGCAACCCAATCCTTCACCAAACGGACTATTCGGCGATGAAGCCTGCGCTCTGGCACGCTACAGCGGTATGAGTGATTTGCTGATGAGTATTGGTTTTTATAATTATAATCCAACACTTGACCATGCCGGTATTACCGCCAAACAAACGGCCCAAATGATTTGGTATTTTTTGGAAGGAATCAGCTTAAGGAGAGGAGATTACCCGATAATAAGTGAAAATGATTTTAACCATTACTATGTGCAGATAGAGCAGGCAGAAAATGATTTTATTTTTCTGAAAAGTAAAAAAAGTGATAAATGGTGGATGAAAATCCAATATGATAAATTAGACAAACAAAAACACAAGCTGATACCATGCACTTACAAAGATTACCTGACTGCACTCAATAACGAGATACCCGAACGCTGGATGCGTGAATGGGTGCGGTTGACTTAATTTTTTCCGGAATTTAGTATTCACAAATTTATTTTTTGAAGATTTTGTCAAGTAAAGGAACTTTTCTATATTTGATATCGTTTTGATATCAAAATAACATTATTATGGAAAAAATCATTAAACCGGTAAATGGATGGCTGATGCTCATCATTACCCCACTTTTGTTTTTAGCAGCAGTATTTTTCTTTTTGTATTTATACAATCTGACTGGCACAATCATCTGCTTGATAGCAGGCGTTTTGATACTCGGGGGATATATGGCAATAGAACCCAATGAAGGCAGAGTGTGCACCTTGTTCGGAACTTACAAAGGCACAATTAAAGAAAGTGGTTTCGGATGGATTAATCCATTCTATCGCAAGCGCACGATTACCTTGCGTGCACAAAACTTAGAAACATCACAAATTAAAGTAAATGATAAACCGGGCAATCCCATTGT
>CAZPBT010000010.1:10044-17197 GCA_964584555.1 uncultured Chitinophagales bacterium | reverse complement strand
GGAGCTATGCTGCAAAGACAACAAGCATCTGCAATCGTTTCTGCCCGCAGCAAAATTGTTGAAGGCGCAGTTGGTATGGTAGAAATGGCATTAAGAGAGCTTTCTTCTAAAGATATTATAGAACTGGATGAAGAAAAGAAAGCCACTATGGTCAGCAATTTGCTGGTTGTATTGTGTGGCGAACGCGCCGCCAGTCCTGTTATCAATACCGGAACACTTATACAATAAAACCAATCAGATGTCTGCAAAAAAAACATTTGTCTTGAGGATTGATGAAAAAACGTATGCCGCCCTTGAAAAATGGGCGGCAGACGAATTTAGAAGTGTCAATGGTCAAATAGAATTTATCTTGGACAGAGTACTAAAAGAATCGGGCAGACAACCTAAACATACAGCAAAAAATACCCCTAAGAAAAAACTGGAAGAATAAGCAGTTTTTACATTAGCTTCAGAAAATTGTATGGCTGTAGTTATTAATACTCCAGAACAAAACCTATTGAAGGAATAATACTGCCACTTCTGGTATCCAAATATTTCGTTTTATATCTTGAGTTATCAGCAGGATCCAATTCCGGATTTCCGTTTGCATCTCGCACCAAATCTATATACGGCGGAGTTTGTGTTTTGCTGAAATATACGTTTTGTAAATCAAGATAAAGGTTGATATTGATTTTCTTCAGAAACCATTTTTTATCCACTCTTATATTCATGCCATGCTGTACTTTCGTTCTTTTGGTATTCAATAAAGTAAAATCAGGATTTGCAATTCCGCCACTACGCTGATAATTCAGTGTATCAGCAAATGCACCTACATTATATGGTGTATAGGGCAAACCGCCTTGTATGCTCCACTTCATGCCCAGCTCCCAGTTGCGTTTGAATTTATAGCCTAAAGTAATATTAAATACATGCCGTGCATCCCAGCTGGAAGGTTTGTACTTGCCGGTATAATCGGTGAATGTGCTTCTGAACCAGGTATAAGACATGATGCCAAATATACCTTTCCATAATTTTTGTTGTACGGAAAACTCAATGCCATACGTTCTGCCTTTAGATGTTGATATGGCAGGTTCATCGCCCACCCATCCGAAGTCGCCACCCAAATTGGCCAGCGAAATGCCTTTCTCAATTAAATACGGATAGTTGGAATACCATTTGCCGAATGCTTCCAAAGCAAATTTTGTATTGGAGTTGGGGATGACTACACCAATACCGCCAACCAATTGCGCATTGCGAATGTATTTGAGGTTGTTTTTGTTGATTAATGTGCCTGCACCATCACGATAACCCAAAGTAGTGTAGGTTGGCATTTGATAATACAAGCCCGAATTTAAATTGATGCTAAGCATGGGGTGGGGACTGTATGACAACGACAAACGCGGAGAAAGCTGGTTGAATAAGTTAGCCATGTTTTTATTGTAATTGTTTCCATCGGCTCTGAACCCTGCGGAAATACTGAATTTATCGTCAAAATACGATTTAGCTGCCTGGAAAAACAAACCGTATTTATGCAGGTTTAAGGTTGAATTATAATCAATAAGCAAAACGGTGTCTCCGATTAATTTATTAATATCAGATTCATTCGTGTAATGTGCAAATTCGTAGTTAATACCATAGCTGAGTTTGTATCCTTTTATACGGTAAGTATGTTCAAATTTCAGCTTGTTTTCGCTTTCTGTAGAATGGTAATTGTAGATTTTTGAATTGTTATTATCGTTATTATAGTACTTGTAAATTGCATTGCCAAACATGCTTCTGCTTGCCGTAATCAGCATAAAACTTTTTTCCATAAAATAGCGGTAACGCACTCCAAGTGTATAGTTCCATTGGTTTTGATTGGGTAACAGGTTTAGTAAAAATCGTTGTTCTTCTGTCTTGTTTTGCGCTAAATTCAAACGAAGTTTATCATATGCGCCAACTCCTAAAATGGTTAAGTCGTGCTTGGTATTAAACTTGTGCATAATTTTAAATTGTGCATCAGAATAAGTTGGTAAAAATGGCAATTTCAATGCTTTGAACAGACCTTGCAAATACGAATAGCGACCATTTAATAAAAAGGTCGTTTTCTTCTTTTTGGTCATCGGCCCCTCTACGGTGATACCTGCATCACTGGCACCGATGGTAAAGGTAAAACCAACCCGGTCGTTTCTGCCTTCTCGTTGGGTAAGTGCCAAAACAGAGCTCAACGCATTCCCTTTACTAGCCGGAAATGAACCTGTAAAGAAGTCGGCATTATTGATAAAATCTACATTAAGTAAGCCATTGCTTCCACCGCTTGCACCTTGTGTTTGAAAATGGTTGATGGTAGGAATTTCTATATCGTCTAAATAAAAACGATTTTCATTAGGTGCCCCGCCTCGTACCAGCAAATCATTGCGGAAGCCCACACCTGATGAAACACCCGGCAGGTTTTTTATAGAACGCGAAATATCTCTGTTGCCTCCCGGATTTCGCTGAATTTCATTTACGCCAATACTAACAAGGGATAAAGGCGTTTCTTCTTTTTTAGTAAATGCTTTTGTAGTAACAACAATGGAATCAATCATTGCAGTACTGAGTTTCATGGCCACATCCAGACGTACGGGCTTGGAATTGAAAACCTGAATCTCATATTTTACTACAGTGAGGTAGCCCAAATACGAAACTTCAATATTGTATAAACCCGGTTTTAATCCTTCAATTCGATAATTGCCATCCAAATCAGATGATGTACCGATGGTGGAGTCTTTTATGCCAATGTTGGCTCCAATTATCGCTTCGTTATTAATTTCATCATAAACTCTGCCTTCAATCACTCCGGTTTGGGAAAAACTAAAAAAAGGAAGTAAAACTAAAATCAAGTTTAAGTATTTCATAAATTGTCAATTTCTAGTTTGCTATTTTTTTAAACCAATACACCATCTTCTTTGAAGTTGGGCTGTTTTCATGAATATCTTGCCAATCAAAATAGCAATAAATATCCTTATTTTTTTTAAACCCCATTTTAGTCCAAAAAACATCATGCGTAACATAATGATCAGGCTTTAAAGGGTGATTATCCGGTCTTTCTACCGCACAAAAGCAGACGGTATTTATGCCATTTAATATCTTGCTGTAGTTTTCTCTTTCTTCAAAAAAAAGTTTTCCTATTCCTTTTCCTCTGTATTTATTATCCAGCATACTCTCGCCGTAATACATTATGTTTGCAATATCCATACCGGACTGTAAAAAAGGTTGTTGCACTTCTTTAGTTTCATGAACTAAAGGGATGCAAGTAGTAGCACCTACCATTTTACTGCCATCATAAACACAAAATAAAAAAGACTGCGGACATTCCGTATAAGTTTGTAAATAGCTTAGTTCATATTCTAAAGTGCCGTCATACAAATAGGGAAAAGCACGAAAAATGCGAATGCGCAATGCTGCTAAATCATCCAATACCGAAAGTATGGCTTTACCGTGTTTTATGCTGAAACTAAGCTGATCCATAAAGGCAGATTATAGTAGGTGGTAATACGGGTGATTTTCCCGTTTTGAACTTCTAAAAATGCACCGGCAGGAAGTATATAATGCTGGTTTTTAGCCGGAGGTAAATCGCCGTCTGTTTTTTTATAATAACCAGATACGGTAAATTCTGCTGCGATTCTTTCTGTTAAAGTGGCTTGAAACAAAACCAAATCTTTGAGCTCTTCCTCATAGCATTCGTCCATTTTTTGAAGAAATTTTGCAAAGTTTTCTTTTCCATAATAAGTTTCACCCTGATTTGCATCATGTTTGATATCATCGGATAGCAATTCCATCATACCTTGCCAGTTCTTATTATTGAAATTATCGTAATAGCGCTTTACAATTTCCAGTGCTGTCATGATTTTTTCTGCAAAGTTAGAAACTTGTTTAAGTTCTGCAAGCTGGAATTAATATAATATTATTTTACCTTGATAAAAATCACACATAGTGATGAAGTTTGTCAATGTGCTAAAATAATTTGCGATTTAATTTTGTATAAAAATAAATTATGAAAAGAAGAGAACCCGTTTCCCATATTATGACAAAAAATGTGGTTAGTGTTGAAGTTACTACTTCACTAAAAGAAATAAAGCACATTATTGAGGATAAACATATTCGTCATATTCCGGTATTGAACGGTGATAAAGTGGTCGGTATTATCAGTAAAACCGATTATCTGCAATTGACATTAGGTACGGTATATCCCAATCAGGATGATGCTACTGAGGCTTTAATGGAAATGTTTAAGCTGGAAGATTTAATGGTAAAAGACCCCATTTGCGTGCAACCGGATACTACCATCAGAGAAGTAACAGAAATTTTTATCCTGAATGATTTCCATGCGTTGCCTGTTACGGAAAACGATAAATTGGTCGGTATAGTATCCGTAAAGGATGTCTTGAAATTTTTAGACGAACTCTATTATAATTAACCACCAACTACAAATTGAAGAGAGGGCTTCCGGAAACGGGAGCTTTTTTTATACCAACCGGAGTTCGGATTAAGAAAAATAAAGTGAAAAAATAGTTGATTCCTCATTTTTCCTCCAACTCAGCAAGGAGGAGGAATGAAAAGGAGGTGATTCCTAATAAATAAATCAACTTTTTTTAAATAGAAACGCTACTTCCGAACTCCGGTTACCAGATGTTCGCCATAGTGTGTGGATATAAATTCGGAAACTGTTTCAAATACAGCTCTCGTTTTAGTGGGTGTAAAATACTTTTCGTCAAATTGATTAACCCATTGGATGCCACGGAAAGCATTCGTAAGAAAGAGCTCATCTGCCTGATAAATTTCTGCAATACTAATTGGCTTTTCTATAATCTGCAGTTGTGGTATCTTTTCCAGTAATAATTTTCTGAAAACGCCGGCTACAGGAGCGCAAGCTAAAGAAGGCGTATAAATCCTATCGTCTATTATTGCAAAGACATTATAAATATCCGCATCTGCGATGGTATTGTTTTCGTTTAAAACCAGGGCATGGTCAAAACCTATAGAGGCAGCATATGCTTGTGCTTTTATGTAAATGCTTCTTTCGGTCAGTTTTAAATTGGAGAACAAGTCTACCTGTTTATGATATTTGGGGAGTATTGTAAGCGAGAGTCCGTTTTCATTCCATTTATATCGTATATCTTCGGTTTGCTTTATCGTGCAGTTCCATTTCAATCCGCTGATATCTTTTGCATATTCTTTAATACTGCTTTTCTGCACTTCCACACGCAGCCTGAAGTTTTTTAGTCCATGAGCAATACATTCATATTGCAACAGGCGCAATAGTCGATCTTCCAATTTAAAAATTGATTCTTCAATATTAATCATTTTCAGACTTTGATACAAACGTTCTACATGCAGATTTTTAAAAACTATCCTGCCATTCGCCACTTTCATCGTTTCTATCAGTCCGAAGCTGTTCACGCCGTTTTACAAGTTAAAATCATGATGAAAAAATAGAGCAGCATACTTCCGTCATAAACTAATTTGATGATCCATTTTTCGGTTTTATCCGAACGATAGAAAGTAAAAACCTGCAATAATATAACAAGCAGTATGATTAAAAGAATACCGGTTTCTGAAAGATAAATAGATGTAATACTTCGCCAGTTTTCAAGCATAAATAAATACAATAAACCAATTACATACAATAAGCCTAAGAAAAAGCAAACCCATTTTGCTGTTCGAGTACCAACTAAAACTGGAATTGTTTTTAGTCCTGCTTGTTTATCGGATGCATAGTCGTGAATATCAAACGGCAAAGTAATAAAAAGTAAAAAAACACACTGAATCAAAAAGAGTACATATACATCTTTGCGATCATTCAGAGAAATGTCATTTTCCCATACAGGTAACAGTACACAGCTTACACTCCAAACGAGCATAATCAAAAATATTTTCGCTATTGGAATATCCCTGAGCCTCATATTGCTTCCCCAAAGTTTACCAATAGGTGCAGGATATAAAATAGAGATTAAGCCGGTACAGATTAGTCCTGCTTTTGTAGTTGTATGCAAAAAAAAGAATGCTATGACAGAAAGTAATGCGCTAATAATGATAGACCATAAATTGAGTAGAGGATATTGTTTAAAAGATTGTAACACCAACTCTGATTCATCGGTGAATATGCCCTTTTTGTAATAGATATACCGACTGAACTGATAAATAAACCAGGTTGAAAAAAAGACTTCTATAATCAACCATTTAGAATGGAATAATGGAATATGTAGCCATACACAACTTACCCACATCATTGCCACGGCAGCTGAAGCAATAAATAAATTAGACGCGATAAAGATTTTTAGAATCCTCGAAAGCATATACCAATATACGATAAAATTAGCTGCTGTATGAGGCAGTAATTTAAGCATATGTAAAATAACAGCTGGTCTTAATCCTGTTTCAGGGCTTTGTCAATCAAATAACTAATGTATTTCCGGTGTGCTTTCGTGGATGCATCAATCCCGGGATTCATTTTCATCCATGTTTTTATTTTATCAGTTTCGCCAAATGCAGCAGATTTTATATTGTTGGCATAAGCAGATTTATTGTCCATAACCGCTAAAATTCGGTTGACGTATTCAATCTGTAAATTTTGCCGCAAACTGTTTACAGAACTACTCAAATCTTCTGTGAAAATTCCATTTGTCAAATCTTCGAGCATGTTGTTGATGCTGTAATTGTTGCCATACATTTTAGAATCGACTAATCGTTGCATAACTGCTCCATTCAGTAATTCATCCAGTACGGATTTCTGAATATTTAAAATGCGATCGTGTATTTTTGGATCTTCATTTTCTTTTCGCTCATTACCCCTGCGTTGTTGTTGCAGATAATTGTATAAATCCTGTGGAGTTTTAAAAGCATCTTTTGAAAATGCATATTTCACTAAAGTCTGCATAGCACGTTTTTGATCGGCTAATGAAACAGGTGTATAAGGTTTGTTCATAGTGTCTTGCCCTGCCATATTTCGGTTGATGTATACACCACCTATATAGCGGTTTACAACATTCAGCGAACGATTGTAATTTCCGGTAAGTGTCAGATAAGCATTGCGCAATTCGTGATACGATTTTCCCGGGGTGCTATATTTTTTCAATAACCCACTTAGTGTTTTATTCACCATATCCATATTTTCAGTAGCATAGCCAATTGCATCATTACTCATATCATATAA
>CAZPBT010000010.1:0-9944 GCA_964584555.1 uncultured Chitinophagales bacterium | reverse complement strand
TTTTTGTTTTTCACTTCTTCCGGCGTATGCCAGTTTGAACCGATAAAATTATGATTTAAACCAAAGGTATGACCGATTTCATGCATCACTAAGTCGAGCAAAGCCTGTTTCATAAACTCATCTTTGTCGATGTCAGAAAATGCAAAGGCATCTAACATTTGCATACCGCTCATGATATTTTGGTGCATGCCTTCGCCAAAAGAACAATAATCATTTCCGTTTAGTTGTGCAGAAGAGCCGGGTAAATAATTATCCAAAGCGGCTACATCATATAGTTTCTCATAAGGCAAACGATTAGTGAGATAAATGAACTCCAGCATGATGTCGGCAGAAATAATTTCACCGGTACGCGGATTAGATAAATGCGGACCATAGCCACCATAAGGCGGACGGGGAGATGATACCCAGCGTAATACATTATAGCGTACATCTTCTGCACTCCAGCTGGCAGTATCAGGTTGCTCGTAGCATTCTACAGCATTGCTAAATCCTGCACGCTCAAATGCTTTATTCCAGGATAAAACAGCCTGTTTTATAATCGGTCTGAATTGTAGAGGAGTTGTGTTTTCAATCCACCATACTATTGGTTTTACAGGGTCGCTGAGAACAGCATCCGGGTTTTTCTTTTCTAAACGCCAGCGATGTATCACATCTTTCCACGGAGTAGCATCCGCAGATGTCTGGTCGTTTACTTTTTCCATAAAATAACCTACACGAGGATCGTCTCTGCGTGGATTGTATTTGTCGTCAGGTATCTCTATGATGCTGTGTTGCATCTTTACTGAAACATATCTGGCATCTGTTACTTCATCTCCTCCATAGTTGATTGGAGATGCATTGTCATAAATATACTCTACTGCAACGTTTGTGTTTAATGGGAAATCTTTGATGTCGAGATATTTGGATTTTTTAGTGTTCAGCGAACCCATACTAAACGCATCAGGTCGGTCTGTTGGGAATTTGGAAGGTTTTACTTGTGTAAAAAATTCTCCAAAAAACAAGTTGTCAGACTCAATAAGATAAGAACGTTTTTTAGTTTTATCATCATAAGAAGAGGCTGCTATTTTGTCACTGTAAAAAAGTGGCTGATTGATATTTGCTTTTTGAGCCTTAGCAAGTGCATTAGTCGAATCAAAATAAAATGAAGTATTTTGAATATTAAAATCGATGCGGTCAAAATAGCGGTTGACTTTGAATATGAAATTATCTTTATAACTACCGCGAGCATAGCCTGCATCTATGATTCCGTCCATTACATAAGCAAAATAGATATACTCTTTCCCGATTTTATCTTCACTTATTTCGAGATATGTTTTCCCGCTTACTGTGTCTTGATATACCGGAAACAGTCCGTCATATTTTTTACATTTTTCAGTTATATCTTTGATAGCTTTAAACGGTTCTTTTTTAGGAGCTTCTTTTTTTATAGTATCCTTTATTGCTGTAATTGTGTCTTTAATTTCTTTTGCAGTATTATTTTCATTCTTCTTTCGAGGGCCGGCAAGATTTGTAAAAGTAATCAGGCACAGAATACTAAGTAACAGCACGAATTTATTTGCATTCATAAATAGTCTATTTTGAAAAGGCTAAAATAGACATTTTTTCGCTTAAGTAGGATTTAAGAACCGCCATCTTGCAATTGATTTATAAACGGAATTAGATTTTTAAAATAAGCTTAAACAGGATAAAAAATGAAAATTCCATAGAGTTTAAATAGCGAGGGCGGCGCGAAGCGCCGCCCTCGCAATCTGGTACAATGACTAATTTAATGTATATGGCTATCGGGTGTATTGACAACATTGCGGCAGAGCCTGATAAGCATCGTCACTCGCTGTGACATCTTCTGTATCGTATCCGGCAGCAGCGATATGTTGCTGAATGGCAGTTTTGTTTGTTTTGGATGGCATAAATTTTACAATGATAAAGTGCGTTTGTTCATTCCATTCCGCACTCTTTACGCCATTTACAGTTGCTGCTTTTTCAATACGTGCTTTACACATATCGCAATTGCCATTTACTTTGAATTGTATTTGTTCAGCTTTTTCTTTTGCTTGTGTTGAAATGACAGCAAAAAAGAAAGGTAGCATTAATAGTATGTTTTTCATGACTTTGAATTTAAAATTTTATTGAACTTTTGTACTGTCTTTTTTGCAGCATGATGATTTAGTACTGTCAGCCATGCCTTCTTTCTCGCATTTCTCTTTTTTGCATTTGCCTTCTTCTTTACATTGTTTTCCATGACAAGATGTAAATACCAAGCTGGCAGTAATCAACATGATTACTAAAACGGATAATAATTTAATTGCTTTCATTTTTTTTATTTTTTAAGTTAAAAATCAGTTTATAAATATTCTAAATCCACCATAACCTGTAATACCTGAAACAGGCGCATAAACCTGATAGGTGTCGAAATAAGAGATGCCCGGACTTCCGAGTATCGGGTGCTTTTGTTTGTAGTTGGTCATATTTTCAATTCCGGCAAAGAATTCCCCGATTTTAAATTTAGTCAAAATTTGGAAATTTAGTAAGACATACGGTTTGGAAATTTTGTTGACTGCACTTTCTGCAAAACTATTCGGCATTCTTGACTTTCCATAAATAGGCATTATCAAATCAAACTGCACTTTATTACTCGGTATTTTATAACTTGTAGAAAATAAGCCGCGGTGAATAAAATGCAACGCTTTTTGCAGTAGTATATTATGATAGGTCATCCGCACATCTTCCCATTTATAGGCTATTTTGATATCCCATCCTTTTGCAATTTCCATATTCCATTCAGCCATCAAACTATTAGAAAATGATTTGCCTTGTTTTGGATAAACAGTAGTCAGGCCATTCTCATTTTCTATGTCAACCGTATTTTGTGCGGTAAAATCAGTTCGGAAAAAGTCAACAGTAAAACTGCCTTCCCGTTTTTTCAGCTTGTATTTTTGATGGAGTGAAAAACCATAATTCCAGGCTGCTTCTATAACCGAATTACTCTGGAAATCAAATATCCTGGAGCTTGCCAGTAATGACTGATTTTCGCTTAGCAAATCTGCCACCCGATACCCTCTTCCTGCAGAAAGACGCAATGTCGTATTTTGCTTTTTATCCAAATCAAAACGTGCATGTACACGCGGAGCATATTGCAAAGAAGTTTGTTTTGAATAATCCAAACGCATAGCAGCTATCAGCGTTATGCGTTCACCGTGTTTGTAAGTGTATTCAGCAAAAATACCGGGCAATTGCAATGCTGTAAACTGGCGTGTACTGTCCAGTTGTTGCCGCAAGTTATCATAAGTAAAACTCATTCCCGTTACCATCAGATGGTCTTCATTTTTGATGTCGGTTTGATAGAGCAAGTTTCCGGTAAAGGAAGCCTGGCGTACATTGTAATTTATCAATCCATACTGTGATTCTTGCTGGTGGTAAACACTGGAAAACTGTGTGCCGATACTGGCATCATGTTTTTTTAGCAAAAATCCTGTTTTGGCAAATGCCTCAAAGCGTTTTGTCTGTATAGCAACAGTATAAAGCGGTAAAGTGCCGGTCTGGTGTTGTATATGTGCTTCCGTTTGTCCAGATTGTCTGTTTTCGCTGATTGCCTTGAAATAATACTGCCCTTCTACCCGTTTATCAGGGCGATGAATATTCCAGCTGTTTAGAAAATTGTATTGCTTTATTTTCGGGTTATCTAAAAAACCGTCTTTATTTCTGTCCATATTCATCGGTCGAAATGCACCATTAAACATTAATGATGTTGACAGATGCTCATTGATTTTATGATGGATGATCAGGTTGGTTTCTATGCGGGAATCGCTATTTCCAAACAGATCAAAATAAAGTTTGTTTTTATCATTAAATCCATTCTTAAGCTGCACTGACATTGAACCCGTAATGCCTTCATATCCGTTCTTTACAGATGGAATTCCTTTGGAAATGGATATTGCATTTATCCAGGGTGATGGCAACTGGTCTATGCCAAATGCATAACTATAACGGCGCATATAGGGTAAACCCTCAATCAGATTTTGTACATACAGACCACTCAAGCCGAGCAGTTTTATTTCTTTTGCTCCGGTTACGGCATTTTGATAGTTGACATCTATGGAGGCATTTGTCTGGAAACTTTCGGATAAATTACAACAGGCAGCTTTTTTTAGCTCATCTAATGTTATTTTTTCCATTTTTTTTGTTTCCAGTGAGGATATAAAATTACTTTGTTTTTTTGCGTTGATTTCAACGGTATTTAGCATTACTGAAGGATGCAGATGAGCAATATAGAAACCTGTCTTTTGCTTTATAATAATAGTGTCAGATTTATAGCCTAAATAATCGACCAGAATCGCAGTCTGATTTTCAATTCTGGAAAGCAGTGCCAAACCGTTAGAGTCTGTGCTGGTGCCTATGGCAGTATCTCGCCAATATACATTTGCACTTTCAAGTGGCTGTAGGGTTGCTGCATCAAACACTTTTATTTTAATAATTGATTGTTGTGCGTATAATGGTGTGTACAAGCAGCTACTTAGTATACACCAAAAATACGTGTAGTATTTTTTCATGTGTAATAGATTTAGTTAAACAATAGATTAGCAAATGCTATTGTCTAACATCTAAATACTTGCAGTAACTCAGGGCTAGTGCTAATAAGTCCATTTATTGCTTGTGCCCTTATTTTATCAGGTAAGGGCAAAGCCCGAAACGAAAAAAGAATTTGTGATTTTGATATTGCCTGATGAAAACTGAAAAAATCAAGTTGTGCAGTTTTATTTTCAGAAAACTTTAACTTGAAATTGTTTTCTTTTTGTCCTTGGTAGACTAAATGATGGTAGGTGTATTTGTTTTCACAGCATTTTTTAGAGGAACTTTCTTGTTTGTCATTACAACAGCTGTTTTTTTGAGTGTCTTTCTCGCACGTATCAGAAAACAGAGCAATTGTTGTGGTATTAGAGCTGTAGCAAACATGTTCTATTACAGGCACACCAATTGCAGCCGTTAAAAAAACGAATAACGAAACTATTATCCCTATTTTAGAAAAAGCTTTCACTACATCAAATTTAATAAAACTTACAAGATTGTGATAGTTGATTTTAGGTAATAATTGTTAAATGTGCCATAAAAAAATTATCATGCAAATTGATATCCTTACCTTTTTTAAGTATGTTTGAGTAAGTTTTATGCATGGGGAAAAATAGTAAATCAACCAAACATGAGTTTCTCGAGAAATTCCCAAATAAAGTAGGCAGCTTTGGCTACGACCCTTGGGGTTTTAATATTAATGGAATTAAACCATTTGTGAGTGCAGGGAAATTTTTGTTTGATAAATATTTCAGAGTAGAAACACATGGAATGGAAAATATTCCGGCACACGGGCGGGTATTGATTGTTGCCAATCACAGTGGGCAATTACCTATCGATGCTACCTTATTGGGCTATGCATTAGTTACCAACCAATATGCCCCTCGTGCACCAAAAGGCATGTATGAACGCTTCGTTCCTCAAGTGCCGTTCATCAGCATGTATTTTAATCAATGGGGAGGTACTTTGGGCGATCCTGAAAACTGTATCCGCATGCTGGAAAACGATGAAGCAGTTATTGTGTTTCCGGAAGGTGCCAAAGGGATATCCAAGCCTTATGCTAAAAAGTATCAATTACAACGTTTCGGTTTGGGATTTATGTATATGGCTTTGCAAACCAATACACCTATTATACCAGTCGGCATCGTAGGCTGTGAGGAGAGTATTATTAACTTTGGCAATGTAGATTGGTTGGAAAAAATGACTAAGTTTCCGGCTGCGCCACTTCTATTGCCATTTGTTTTTCCTACAAAAGTTATGATGAACTTCGGAGAGCCTATTTTGTTTAGTGGAGATACATCCCGAGAGTATCTTGTTGCAGAAAAGGTAGATATTGTAAAAGATAAAATTCAAGCACTGATTGCAGATGGTTTAAAACAACGTAAAGGAATTTTTTCATAATCTGTAAAAAAAATCCTTTTTCCTCCAAATACATAGTATTTAATTTTCTTGCTATTTGTCAAATTATTTCAAAGAAAACTGTCATAATATCTTCATTATTAAGTAGTAACTTGCACAAGCTAAACTTTATTACTTACTTTTAAATGTCGAATTTATACTAAATGTCGAATCTGTATTATCCTAATTTTGAACCTAAAGTTCAATTTGAAAAACCTAATTTACCCAGTGCTAAAGAATGTTTTGAATACCTGCGGCAATTTTTAGCCAACTTTGATTTTATTACGACAAATGATGTAGGTAATCTCTATGATTATTTCGAGTACTTTCATTACCCGAAAAATGAAGTTATTTTGTCGAAAGGTGAAGTTTGTACCGACCTGTACTTTATCGTAAAAGGCTCATTGATAAAATATGTAGAAGACGAGTTGGGAAAAAATATCATTTTGTTTATTACCGAGACTAATTTTTGTGCTGCAGTAAAAAGTCTGCATTTCCAGTTGCCCAGCAATTATTATATTGCCTCTTCTGAGAATGTATATGGCTTAAAACTCTCTTATCAAAATTATTTTCGTCTAGTTGCAGATAAGCCTGATTTTATGAATTTTTTCCAGCTTATGATAGATGAAACCATAGATTTGTTGATTGACCGTATCCGCGTACTCCTGGCTTTGGATGCCAAACAACGGTATGAGGTATTCTTAAAACAATATCCTGACGTTTATCAACGATTTAACTTGCAGGATATTTCTAATTTTTTGGGTATTACTCCCGAAACTCTAAGCAGATTGCGCAATACCAAAAAATCTGCTAAATCTTAATTTCTGGATATAGGAAATGTCATGCAATGTGGGCCGCCTCTGGCTCGTGAAAGTTCAGCTGACGACAATGTAATAATTGTTTTATCCAGCTCTGCCAGTGTGTATTCTTCTGCCAAAATATGCTTAGATGAAATCACGGAAAAGCCATTGTCTTTCAAAGCATTTAAGGTGCGTATATTCCGTTCATAGCTATACGCTACGCCGGGTTTCACGGTAACAAAATTACACCCGTCTGTCCATTGTTCACGCCTGTCAAATGGAGATAATCCATTGCCGCACGGTATACATCGTATGCCGGGATAAATTTCTAAAATCAGTTCTTTAAGCGATGGATGCAAGGCTGCTCGTTTATTGTCTTTAGAATACGTAACAATATCTACTTTGTCATTTTTTTCAAACATCAGCGGACTAAAACCTACACAAGTATCTTTGTCGAGCAAAGTAAACACGGTATCCAAATGCATGCAATATCTTTCATCAGGTATTTCTACAACAGACACATAATCTACCACATCATTTTCAAATAAAAATTGTTTCAATTGAAAAATAGCATCTAATGAAGTACGTTCACTCTCACCTATAAACAAATGTCTGGGATGTACCAGCATAATATCGCCGCCTTCAATTGAAATACCTGCATCTTTTCCCAGATTTTCATCCAAAACGAAATCAACAATTTTGTCTTTAAAACAAGCAAACTCAGGATGGTGTGTCAGGATAAATTTAGTGAGAAAGTTTTCTCGTAAACGGGCATCTTTATTGGCTTTACACAATACTACATAATCATTGATGACACATCCGATATCACGGGTAAATACAAGATTGGGCAATGGTGGCAATAAAGTATCTTTCGTTTCCGGATCCATTCCTGTGATGAGTACGGAAGCAAGCTGCTCCACCGGAACTTGTTTCAATTTCTCATACTTACCCAAGCTCAAGTCTTCTTTTTCGAATAAATATTCTATGACTTCTTCACGTATCGCATCATTTCTTAAAACCTCTTGTAATAATTGTCCGAATTCCAATACGTTTTCTGTTCCGATGAGTTGTCTTAAAGTTTGCGTAAATTGATAATGTTCGTCTATCATTCTGGGTAAAAAAACGATATCGTCATATAATAGTTTTTCCGCCAGTTCCGGTGAGATATTATCAATGCCATTATCCGGCTCATGTATGACCACCTTGCGCAGCTGTTGTATTTCTGATTGAATATTCATAAGTAATTGTCTGACAAAGATATAAATTAATTGTCATAACAACTAAGTAGCCGAATTGTTGATATGCGTATGAAAAAATGTAAAAAATCCAACTAATATTTCATTTCGTATTTTCCGAAACTGATAAAGAATTTCCTCTTCATTACCCTTAGCTTCTGCCGGATCGTCAAAGCCAATATGCAAACGATGTTTTACTTGCCCCAAAAATGCAGGACAGTTTTCATTAGCACCGCCACATACTGTAATGACATAATCCCATGTTTCATTCAAATACGTTCCAATAGCTACAGGATGATGATGGCTGATATCTAATCCCAATTCATGCATGACCAAAATAGCATTTGGATGAACCGCATTTGCAGGATGTGTTCCGGCTGAGCAAACTGTCATCTTTTCATTGAGCGATTGCAATATGCCATGCGCCATCTGACTTCTGCAACTGTTGCCGGTACATAAAATAAGTATTTTCATTTGGTATAAAATTTTGCTTGAAGATATTTGGACGCTCTAACCAACAAAATGAGCACCGGAACTTCTACCAAAGGTCCGATGACTCCGGTAAATGCCTGTGCCGAATGTATGCCAAACAAGGCAATTGATACGGCAATGGCGAGCTCAAAATTATTGCCGGTAGCCGTAAATGAAACTGAGGCATTTTTATCATACGGAATATGCAGAAATTTTCCCAGCATAAAACTGACAAAAAACATAATGGTGAAATAAGTCACCAATGGCAAGGCAATTTTTACGACTTCCATAGGTAATTGTATGATTTTATCACCTTTAAGACTAAACATGATTACAATCGTAAACAGCAAAGCATAAAGTGTAACGGGCGATATTTTAGGAATGAATTTTCTGTTATACCAATCTTCACCTTTGTTTATTATCAGCAGATATCTCGAGCTGATGCCTGCAAAAAACGGTATGCCTAAATAAATGGCAACGCTCTTAGCCACTTCAGACATCGGTACGTGAATGTTGAAATTTGCTATTCCGAAATAGTGCGGTAAAAAATTGATAAACAACCAGGCATAAAATCCGTAAGTCAGCATCTGGAATAAACTGTTTAAGGCTACCAGTAATGCGGCATATTCGCGGTTGCCGCCTGCCAAATCATTCCAAACAATCACCATGGCAATACACCGTGCAATTCCTATCAGTATTAATCCGCTCATATAGCCGGGCTCATTTCTTAAAAAAATGACAGCAAGTAAAAACATCAGTATCGGGCCAACAATCCAGTTTAAAACCAAGGACAGGGAAAGTATTTTTGTTTCTTTAAGTGCCTGAGGAAGTAAACTGTAATTGACTTTTGCCAGCGGAGGATACATCATTAAAATTAAGCCCACGGCAATAGGTAAATTAGTGGTACCGATACTAAGGTGTTCTATGTTCTTTGAAAAACCGGGCCAGATATAACCCAGTAAAATTCCGGCGAACATGGCGAGGAAAATCCAGAGGGTAAGAAAACGATCTAAAAATTTGAGTTTAGTTTGCATAGCTTTTTTATTGACAGCATTTATCCGTATTCAATAATGATTTTTGATACATCGTATCAAAATAATGGAGCAAGCGTTGCGGTATTTTCGGATTGACACAATAACAGATGGCAGTGCCCTCAATTTCTCCGCTTATCCAGCCGGCTTGTTTCAGTTCTTTCAGGTGTTGCGATACTGTAGGTTGTGCAAGTTGTATTTCATCTACAATATCATTGCAAATGCAACTGTTTTTCTTTAACAACAGCTCGATAATAGCAATACGGGCTGGGTGGGCAATAGCTTTCAGCATGACAGCCAGTTCATTCTGTTTTTTGGTATATTGATTTGTTTTGGTAGTTCCCATTTATTTATTTATTGCAATATTACGATATTAACTGAAAATAAAAAAAATAAAAGTTTTACTTTCGTTTGGTGTCCTCACCAACCGAAACAAACAATTCTCC
>CAZPBT010000009.1:0-27197 GCA_964584555.1 uncultured Chitinophagales bacterium | reverse complement strand
ATATGATTTTTGGCGTAATTGCGCTTTTGCTGATTATCCGTGCGCCTAAGTAAAGAATAGAAATAAATATTATATTTTTAATAGTAAAAAATTCGGGTGCAACATTAATTTATCAGAATCACTTTTAATAAATTTATACACATTATAGGTATTTTAAAGTTTAAAAATAAAAATCATAGATAAGTGTATTTAAGTCATTCAATATTAGATGGTTAGAATTTATCAACAACAATAATATACACATTGTCGAAAGATAAAATATTAATAATAACTTCTGTATAATATCTTTGTAACACAAAAACCTGCAAAAATTACAGGTTTTATTTCAATCTGATTGTACTAGTTGATGTTGGTTCGAATCCAACCGTGTATTGCTAAAGCGTCGTTCAATGGAAAGGATAACTAGTATTTTTATTTAACAAAGTTAATTAGAAAAAATTAAATGCCAAATTAGTTTTTTTTATTCTAATCAGATCGCACTTTCCTAAATAATAGGATTAAAAAGAAACTTCTTTTAGTATCTTTTTCATATCATTGCTTATTTCCAGCGCAGCAGCTCTTGCTTTTTCGGCAAAGTCTTTTCCGGAAGAGGCGTACTGAATACTGCGAGAGGCATTCACTAATAAGCCCACATCTTTGTTTAATCCGTATTGACATAAGGTTTGCAGATTGCCGCCTTGCGCACCTACTCCGGGTACTAATAAAAAATGATCCGGGCAAAATGAACGAATGCTTTCAAAATATTTTTCGCGTGTGGCACCTACCACGAACATGGTATTCTCCGGTGTACCATATTCCATGCATTTCTCCATCACCACCTGATGCAAAGGTTTTTTATTTACTTTCAGAAACTGGAAATCCTGCGCCCCCGGATTCGACGTTAAGCCCAAAATAATCGTCCATTTGTTTTTATATGAAAGAAAAGGCTGTATGGCATCAAAGCCCTGATAAGGCTGCACGGTAACGGCATCTACATGGTAATACTCAAAAAATGCTTGGGCATACATCTTGGCAGAGTTGCCCATGTCGCCGCGCTTGGCATCTGCAATCACAAATAAATTTTCGGGAATATGTTTTACCGTTTTCTCAAAAGTTTCCATGCCCTTGGGACCATACGCTTCAAAAAAGGCAAGATTAGGTTTATAGGCCACGCAGATATCTTGTGTGGCATCAATAATTTGTTTATTGAACTCTAAAATGGGATTTTTATATTTTAAAAGGTGAGGCGGAATTTTACTCAATTCCGTATCTAAGCCTACACAAAGAAATGACTTTTTCTTTTTGATTTGTTGTACGAGTTGTTTTCTGGTCATACAAATATATAGATTACGAATTAATTCCTTATGCTAAACAGCAATAACAGCTGTAATCTCGGGTACAAATGTTTTTATAGTGGCCTCTACGCCGGCTTTCATGGTAGATTCGCTCATTTTGCAGCTTACACAATTACCTTGCAACCTCACTTTTGCAATGTAGTCTTCTGTGATTTCCACCAATTCAATATCACCACCGTCCGATTGTAAAAACGGTCGGATATTGTTCAGTGCTTGTTCTACTTTTTCGTCCAGCGTCAGTTCAGTACTTGTCATATTATAAAGATACAATTATTCGCTTGCATTTGCTATGCTTGTTTGTAATACGATTTGTTGGGCAGTGTTTTGGGCAAGTTGCTTAAAAGCCGTAGCTGCTTCGGTGCTTACCTGCAGCGCAATCGGTTTGCCCAAATCTCCCCCTTCGCGGATATCTTGCTCAATTGGTAATTCCCCTAAAAATGGCACATCGAATTGTTGTGCAATCAATCTGCCGCCACCCTTGCCGAAGATATAATATTTTTTATCGGGCATATCGGGAGGAATAAAATAAGACATGTTTTCCACTACACCTAATACGGGAGTTTTCACTTGCTCTAACTGATAAAATGCAATCGCTTTGCGTGCATCAGCCAACGCCACTTCCTGAGGTGTAGTTACCACTACAGAACCGGTAATCGGCACCAACTGTGCCAGTGTAAGGTGTATATCTCCTGTTCCCGGAGGTAAGTCAATAACCAGATAATCCAGTTCGCCCCAGATAACATCAGTAATAATCTGACGTAAGGCAGATGTAGCCATCGGTCCTCGCCAGGCTACAGGCTGTTTTTCCTGTATCAGAAATCCGATAGACATGATTTTCATGCCCATATAGTCAACAGGAACAATGTAATTTTTTTCTTCTATTTTACGCAGCCCCGGTTTTTCGTGTTGTAAGCCTAGCATGGTAGGAACAGAAGGTCCATATATATCTGCATCTATTAATCCCACTTCTGCGCCGCTTTGTGCCAGTGCAATAGCCAGATTAACGGCAACAGTAGATTTGCCTACGCCGCCTTTGCCCGATGCCACGGTAATGATGTTTTTTATGCCGGGTAAAATATCTTGCTTATCGCGCTTGGAAATAACTTTAGAGGTAAACTCAATATCTACCTTAATAGCAGGGCTGACCAACTGTGCAATGGCATTGCGGCAGTCTGTTTCTATCTTGTCTTTGAGCGGACAAGCAGGTGTGGTTAGTTCTATTGTAAAGCGAACTGCATCCTGTGTAAACTGCAAATCTTTAATCATGCCTAATGAAACCAAATCCTTTTTGAAATCCGGATCTTCCACTTGCGAAAGCGCATGCATTATTTTTTCTTCTGTAATCATAACTGCAAAGGTAGAGATGTATTTGATGCAGGCATGTTATTTTTCTATAAATGAGAATCTTTATTGCTGTGAGTAATAAATTTTCTTTTGGGTAATTTGCCATTCATACAGCATCTTGCTGATGTCGTTAGCATGATATTGCGAAAATTCATTTGTCCATTGTAATACTTTGCAATCATTGGCTAAAATAAGTGTATCACCTTTGAAATCTTGAAGCTCCCGCAGTTTGGCTTTTTCACATGCATTAGCATGAAATTGTGGTTTGTCCGCAAATTCAAACAAGATAAAAATGAAAAGTATTGCAAAAAATCGGAGTTGAATGCCTTTGTATTTCAGAAACAATACCGAAAGAAAAACAACGTAAAAGAACAAGGCAAAATTTACGGGAATCATTAAATCACTCCTGATGATAAAAGGACGATAAGGACGGTAGCCTCCGAGTGGCAGTATGATTAGGTAAATCAAACAAAAGAAGAAGACATACTTACTGAAATTCAGTATTCGTTGCTCTTGTACATTTAGCTGACTTTTTATTGCAGGATAAGTTATGAACAAGATGATAAGAAAGAAAAGATAAGCAGGTCTTGATAGGAACTGAACATACAATCCGTGTAACCATAGCCCATATCGCTGAGCAAGAGATGGCATTTGTATGGGATTTTCAGCATTAAAGGAACTGATATAATACGAATATAAACACAAATTGAATAAGAAGAGTAGATGCAAGACCAAATAGCCTGGCAAGATGGAGCAAAATGCTTTGTGTTTTATCTTAGTATAAATCAGATGTACAGCTAAAAACAGGCTCAATAATAAAACAAGGGGCTGAATCAATGTTCCTCCAAACGATAAATAAACAGCCAGTCCTGCCCAAATAATATGTTGTCTAAAAGAGAAATTGCTTGTTTCTTTTTGGATTTGATATTGATAAAACGGAAGAAGATATAGCATAAGCAGCGCAAAAGGATATGCATAAAAAAAGTTGTATGTAATGGCATTGTCAAGCAAAGCAATCGTTTTCATGCCATTGACTTGCATAAGTGGTATCGCAAGAAGCAAGGTGACGCAAAACAGGTTTTTATTTTTGAAAAGTGTATAGCGGTAAATGAAGTAAAGAATCAGCAAATAGACACACAAGCTGAATAATGCACTAAGGGCGTAAAGGGCAGTTACTTTATCTGCGAACATTGCTGAGAATGGCTGATGCACTGTTCTGAACCAAAACCTCATGGTAGCATGATTAAAATAGCGGTTGGTGGCATTATAGGTTTCATGGTGCATTAATGCTGCCTGACCAAATGGATTATCCAGCACTTTTTGATAATAAGTTGCAGGCAGTACAATCGGGACTAAATCGCCATCGAGCGGTTTGCCGTAAAATTGCTTAAAAGTGTAGCATATATCAGATAAAATCAGCAGGATGATGATGAGCTTCCACCCTGATTTTATATGTATTTGTGCATGCATAGCTACTACCAAAACTTCGGAAAAAATGCAGGTGTTTTGTTGATATAATTTTGAAACTCCTGATCGTTTTTATAATTGCGTTCTGCCATAGGTACACCACTTACTTTTGTAAGCAACCAAGTAATGGTAATAGGAGATAAGATATTAACCAAAGAAGCCACCGGATGAAATACAGATATGGAAATAATAAAGATGCCCCACCACACTAATGTTTCACCAAAATAATTGGGATGTCTTGAGTATTTCCACAAACCTGTTGTCATGAACTTACCTTTATTTTCAGGCTTGTTTTTAAAAACATATTTTTGATAATCGGCAATGCTTTCAAATAAAAAACCAATTAACCAGACAATCCCACCCAAATATGTCAGGTTGCTTATTGGTGTGAAATATTGATTGCTGTGAATGATAGGCAGTGCGATAATGAACATAAAAAATCCCTGCAATAAAAACACCTGCAATAATGCACCCAACCATTGTGGAATATTTTTTTGTTGCCATAATTTCCTAAACTCAACATATCGGCTGTCTTCGGGCTTGCCCCAGTTGCGCAATAAGAGTTGAAACGACAGTCTTATTCCCCAAAAGAAAACCAGATAATGGATAAATAACGCTGTAGTAGGAAGATTGGGGGCTGTTTCAACATAAGGAGTTGCATTCATAGTGTAAATGGTAGAAAGCAACACAAAGCCTAAGCCCCAGAAAATATCGACAATACTGTTGTCTTTCTTGATTTGGGCAAGGACAAAAACAAATAGCATAAACGAAAAAATAATGCCCAAGGGTGTCAGGTAGGTATATATATTCATACTGTAAATTATATCCAGGTAAATGTTTTTAATGTTTTCTCCACTACGGTGCTGTTATGTTTATACACTTTTAAAGTCAGTTGATGCGTATAATTATCCATTGGAGCATGCACTATTTTAAACAACAAATTGGCATTATTAAAGCTGACCGAATTGTTCAGAATATCAATATAGCCCTGCGCATTTTCAACAATAGTGTAATATAAATTTGTTCCGGCCGGCATGCCGTTATATACCTGATTGCTGTTTATCACAATGCTGTCTATGGCATATTTCATCACATAAATACTGGATGGAGAAGTACAGGCAAATGCCGTAGCTGATAATGAGAAATGTGGTTGCAAAGCAGCCACTTTCTTAATATCCATATTAGCCAATAAATAGAGTGAATCTGCATTGCGGATAGTATCAAAATCAATCTGCGAGGACAACGAATCATACAGATTCAATCCTGCGAGATAGTGAACCGAATTAAACTGTGTGAAGTCCATCTTAAAAGTGCTTCCTCCTTCGTTTTTGCAACAGCTCAATGGAATAATGCCGGCAAAAATCAAGATGAATATAAAGCTAATGAAAGTTTTCATAGTCAAAAATAACAAAAATAGTCATCTGACTGATGTATTTATTTTCAGGTATTATTTATTTGCACTTTACTATAGGCATGAAATAATTCCGGGACAATATTGAATCTCGTTATGTGGTTAAAACCACATAAAAGCATAGCAATTTTAATCATAAATAGTTTGGTGCAATTCTATTTAGATTATCAAGCAAAAAGGTAGTATCGCCTTTGGAGATTCCTGTATTTTTCTATTCTTACCTCATTTTTATAAGCATTCTTAATCCAAGAAAAACCTATGCTCCTATGTGGTAAAATTATAAATCA
This sequence comes from uncultured Chitinophagales bacterium, assembly GCA_964584555.1. Lineage (GTDB taxonomy): Bacteria > Bacteroidota > Bacteroidia > Chitinophagales > JADIYW01 > JADJSS01. Next base: position 21,354 of record CAZPBT010000009.1, on the reverse strand, counting down.
AATCACAAATGAAGTTATTGAATATTATTTCCGATTTTTGGAACTAATTTACAAGATAACTGTTTAACTATTATGCCTTTCCTCGAAGCCAATCATCTTACAAAAAACTTTCAGCAGAATACTGCATTGAGCGATGTCAGTTTTGCTATAGCACCCAATAAAATATACGGTTTATTAGGACCCAACGGTGCAGGTAAAACAACGCTGATCAGATTGATTACACAAATTTTTATGCCCGATGCCGGAGAAATTAAGATAAACGGAGAAAAAATATCGGATAAACATACCAATTTCATTGGCTATATGCCCGAAGAACGCGGTATGTATAAAAAAATGAAAGTAGGTGAACACTTGATTTATTTTACTAAAATCAGGAATTTTAATAAAAAACAAGCGGAAGAAAAAATTAATTACTGGCTAAAAAAATTAGATATAGAAAGCTGGAGAGATAAAACCATCGATGAGCTTTCTAAAGGCATGCAACAAAAAGTACAATTTATTGCTACTGTTTTGCACGATCCAAAACTGCTGATACTCGATGAACCTTTTTCCGGTTTGGATCCTATCGCATCGGAAGTAATTAAAAACGAAATTTTTGAATTACACCAAAAAGGCACGACTATTTTATTTTCAACTCACCGCATGGAGAATGTAGAAGAAATCTGCGAAGATATATTGCTTATTAACAAAGGGAAAATAATTTTAGATGGCAATGTGCATCAAATAAAACAGCAATTCAAACAACATATTTATCGCATTGTTTTCGACGATATTACAGCATTTCCTGCCATTTTGCAAGGCAAAATCGACTTAATGGAAGAGCAAGACAAGGAATGGAAAATCCGCTTAAACGACAAACAAAATGTAAATGATGTGGTGCGCCTCCTGCTCGACAATCATATTGTTTTTAATGGCATTTCAGAAATACTGCCCACCGTGAACGAGATATTTATCGAACAAGTCAACAAAACACAAGCATAAGCCATGAACAAAATCTGGTACATTATACAGCGTGAGTATATCACGAGAGTAAGAAAGAAATCCTTTATCATACTCACACTGCTATTGCCCTTATTAGTCGGGCTGCTCACCATATCCATGATCGTTTTGGCGGCAAAGTCAAGCGAAAATTTACATATAGCGGTATTGGATGAAAGCCATTTGTTTCAGGATAAATTCAGAGGACTGGATGAAGGCGAGTCGCTCCGGTTTTCTTATTTGGATTCAACGGCAAAATTTGATGTATTGAAAGAGCAATATCAAGTCGGCTACGATGGCTTGTTGTATATTCCGGCATTAGATTTGGATCGTCCGCTCGGCATCACGTATTATTCGGAGAATGAATTGGGCGTTGCCACTGAAGACCGCATTAATACGGCTATTAATCAAGAAATACGCAGAAGAGTATTACTGAAAAATAATTATGATGAAGTGTTGATTGACAAACTGGACAAAGGAAATATTGCACTTACAAAAATTATTAAAGATGAAAAAAAAGAAGGAAATGCCGGCTATGCAGCCGGTATCGGTTATGTATGCGGTCTGCTGATTTATATATTTTTGATTGTGTATGGCGCAATGGTGATGAAAGGCATTACCGAAGAAAAATCTAATCGCATTGTAGAAGTGTTAATTACCGCCGTAAAACCATTTGATTTAATGCTGGGAAAAATAATCGGCATCGGTGCAGTAGGGCTTACACAGTTTATCTTATGGGGCATTCTTACATTTGCAGTAAACATGGCCATAGGAACAATTTTTCAGGACCAGATGATGCATTTGCAACAACTCAATCAAGCAGGACAAATGACCAGTGCCAGCGAATCGCAACAATTGTTTTTTGATGCTATGACCGGATTATCGGGATTGAATTATGTGCGCATCGGCTTAAGTTTTATTTTCTATTTTATTTTCGGGTATATCTTTTATTCCGCACAGTTTGCAGCTATTGGAGCAGCAATGACCGATGACAGCGATGCACAATCATTTACATTTCCCATTACCATCCCAATTATCATATCCATGGTATTGATGTCAGTTACACTCCAGCAGCCACATTCTTCGGCGGCACTGTGGGGCTCTTATCTGCCATTTTCATCACCCATTATTATGATGACAAGAATTCCGTTTAATGTGCCCTGGAGTCAGCAGTTGCTGTCCATGCTTATTTTATTGCTATCATCATTGGCATTAATTTGGGTGGCTGCCAAAATTTACCGTATCGGAATTTTGATACAAGGCAAGAAAGTGACGTTGAAAGAAATTGGGAAATGGGTGTTTAACTGATTTTCCAGTTGAAAACAAAGGTCCAGTATGCAAGCTACTGTGATGATGCTGATATGATTTGAAAGATGCAAGTATGAAATAGCAAAAACAAGATTAAATCCATGCCTGATAAAGCAAGCAGTAATAAAATAGTTGACTTGAGAATATTAAGCTGCATCTTGTAAATGGCATTGAGTAATAGCATGACAATTACTGCAATTGAAAGAAAAGGCAAATAGAAAAAAAGCAGCGATTTAAAAACAATCATCAACAAAAAGGAAAAAAATAAACTGAAATTTTACAGACTTGTATCAATCGTAAAATAAGCCGGAGAGCAGTTCATGTCAATTTTGTTTAAAGAAGACACATATTCTTCGATATATACCTCATCACCGTCTTCGGCATATTCTAAAATATCAGCAATATCAATAGATTTTTGTTTGATGAAGCGCAAGTAAATAGGCGGTTCATCTTTCTTGCCAATATTGGATTTCAGCGTGATATTAAAATAAATTTTATTGACATTATCTTTTGAAACCGTAATGATGCCTTTGCTTTTTTTGGAGAAAAGGGAGCCACATTGCAAAGGTTCACCATTTAAGAATGCTGTAACGCAAGGTGATGCCGTATATTTCGGATTATAGCGTTCCAATGCTTTTACAGACTGGGCTGCATAGCTCCATGAACCTAAAAAAACAAAAATGACTAAATACCACAACTTCCGCATAGCCTAAAATTAATTATTTTTTACTTAATTTACTTAACAATTTTTCCTTTTATAAGGTATAAATGTTAAAAACGATTAATAAGTTCAATTATTGTGCCTAAAATAAAAAATCCCGACAATTTGTCGGGATTCATTTTATATTTAGTATTGCCTTATTTTTTCATGCAGCAATCTTTCTTCATTTCTTCATTCGTGCAGTGTTTTTTATCTGCGCAACATGGCTTATCACAACTTGAAGGATCACATTTACCGGGATTCTCGCAACCTGCTTTTTTACAGTCTTCTTCATTGCATGCAAAATCTTTTTTTATCACGATATGTTTTACAACTGTATCGCCGTTTTCATTTACAAAAGTATAGGTTGAATCCATATTGCCCATCGCTGCACATTCTTCAGGACTCATTTGCATACAAGCTTCTTTGCTCATTTCAGGGCAACAAGCTGCAGCTTTAGCATCATTGTCAACATGAAGTAAGCCGCCAATGGTAATATAAGGAGCGATTACTAAAGAGACGATAGACATCAATTTAATCAGGATATTCATAGACGGGCCTGAGGTATCTTTAAATGGATCACCCACGGTATCACCGGTTACAGCTGCTTTATGTGGTTCCGATTTTTTATAAAAAGTTTGACCATTGATATCTACTCCCTTTTCAAATGATTTTTTTGCATTATCCCAAGCACCGCCTGCATTCGACTGGAACATACCCATCAATACGCCACTCACCGTAACACCGGCTAAAACACCGCCTAATACTTCCGGGCCGAATAAAAAACCGATAACCACCGGAGTAATCAAAGCAATAGCTCCCGGCAACATCATTTCGCGGATAGAAGCCTGTGTAGAGATTTGTACGCATTTTTCGTATTCAGGCTTAGCCTTGTATTCCATAATTCCAGGAATTTCTCTGAACTGACGACGAACCTCATTTACCATGTCCATAGCAGCTCTGCCCACAGCAGAAATTGCTAATGAAGAAAAGATAAACGGAATCATACCACCGATAAACAAGCCTGCCAAAACAGGAGCTTTGTAAATATCGATAGCATCAATTTTAGCCACTCCCACAAACGCTGCAAACAAAGCTAAAGAAGTCAATGCCGCTGATGCAATAGCAAATCCTTTTCCTGTAGCCGCCGTAGTGTTTCCTACTGCATCCAAAATATCTGTTCTGCCGCGCACTTCTTCCGGCAATTGGCTCATTTCTGCAATACCACCTGCATTATCTGCAATCGGACCGAATGCGTCAATCGCTAATTGCATGGCAGTTGTTGCCATCATACCTGCTGCTGCAATAGCCACACCGTATAATCCGGCACACATATATGAACCGAAAATCCCGGCAGCTAAAACAATAATAGGCAACAAGGTACTTTCCATACCTACTGCCAAACCACCGATTACGTTAGTAGCATGTCCGGTAGAAGACTGACGCACGATAGACAAAACAGGACGTTTGCCCATGGCAGTATAATATTCTGTAATAATAGACATTAAAGCACCTACTACCAATCCCACGAAAATTGCACCCAACACACCGTTAGATGTAAAGGTATGACCACGCAATACCATTTCGGCAGGTAAAATAAATTTTACCAAACCTATAGATGCGATTGCTGTTAAAATAATTGAACCCCAGTTTCCCTTGTTTAATGCACTTTGTACGTTGTCATTTTCATTAGATATCGTTACGAAGAATGTACCTATCCATGAAAATAAGATACCTGTTCCGGCAATAGCCATCGGTAATAAGATTGGAGCTAATCCGCCAAATTTATCGTTTGATACAGTTTCTTGTCCCAATACCATGGTCGCTAATACCGTTGCCACATATGAACCAAATAAGTCAGCACCCATACCGGCAACATCGCCTACGTTATCACCTACATTATCAGCAATAGTAGCAGGATTTCTAACGTCATCTTCCGGGATACCGGCTTCCACTTTACCTACAAGGTCGGCACCTACGTCAGCAGCCTTGGTATAAATACCACCACCCACACGGGCAAACAATGCAATAGACTCCGCACCTAAAGAAAATCCTGTCAGCACTTCAATAGCACGTTTTACTTGTTCAGCCCATTCCGGTGATCCGTTATTGGTATGAACAAACATGAAATAAAACAAGATAAATAAACTGCCTAAGCCTAACACGGCTAAACCTGCAACGCCTAAACCCATTACCGAACCTCCGGTAAAAGAAACTTTCAAGGCTTGAGGTAAGCTGGTACGGGCAGCTTGCGTAGTGCGCACATTAGCTAATGTTGCCACTTTCATACCGATATATCCTGCCGTAGCAGAAAAAATTGCACCGGTTAAGAAAGCCAGTGCGATAACAGGGCTTGAACCCTCGCCGCCTGCAAAGCCTAATATAGCCAGCAATACGGCTGCGATAATTCCAAAATAAGTTAAAATCTTCCATTCAGCCTTCAAGAAGGCAATGGCACCGTCGGCAATATAGCCGGCCAATTCTTTCATGTTGGCATCGCCCGCATCTTGTTTTTTCACCCAGTTGAATTTTACAAAAGTGATTAGCAAGCCAAAAATACCCATGACGGGGATTACAAAAAATAGTGGATTCATAATACTATAATTATCTGATTTTTAAAGCGGTGCGAATGTACGACAAAAATGCCATTATTAACCATTTAAGCCTATTTATTAACCTAAAAACAAAAAAACCTGCCGAAGTAGGCAGGTTTGTTATTTATTTTGATGAAAAGTGGATTATTCAGCAGATTTATTACATTTTGATTTGCTTTTTTTGCAGTCTTTTTTGTTTTTACTGCATTTCTCACTTTTTTCACCTTCTTTACAAGCCGGTTTGCCTTCGCCTTTTTGGCAACATCCTGTTGGTTTTCCGGTGGCTGAAGTGCCATTACCCACGGATACGGTATATCCTGTTTTCTCTGCTAAAGATTTTACAAGAGCTTCCTGAGAGATAACCTTTTCATCAAAAGTGATGGTTGCGGCACTGTTTGCAGCACTAACTGAGCCAACTTCTGTTACTCCTTTGATTTCTTGAGCCGCAGATTTGAATTTAGTTTCGCAACCCCCGCAATGCATGCCCTTTACAGTAAGGTTTACGGTGGAGTTAGCAAAAATAAGAACGCTGAAACACAGCGATAGAATGGATAAAATAGTAAATTTCTTCATAAAAAATATTTTAGTTATTGATAATGTATTAATCCCAAGATGAGTGCTACAAGGAAAAACAACAAAGATAATGCCACCATGATTTTGTTCTCTTTCTTGAATCCTATTATTCCCAGAGGAATTCCAATTAAGGCAAGCGTAATTTTAGGATCAAGCCAGTGATATTGGGCATAGCTGCCGCTTTTAATTAAGAAAATGAACCGCCAAAATCCGAATATCAGGAATAAAACGGAACATATCGTTTCAACCAGCAGCGTTTTGGATTTGTATGCTATGAATTGTTCTCTGCTGCCAAAAAAGAATAATCCTGTCTTAATTGCGTATGAAATAACAAAAAGTAAGGCGAATAAAAAATGAAGATGAATGATGTTGAGTGGATTGCTGAAAAAAGGCATTCCCTCTTCAAATTGAAAAAAAGATAATAGTCTAAAGTTCATAAAATTACTTTGCCACAAAAATATGTTTTTTTTTAGCTAAATATTCAATTTCTTTTCGATATAATCGTTATCTTTGATTAAAATACCATAAGTCTATTTAAAGCTCCGATTACTAACAACAAAACTACAAATGAGGAGGAGTTTATTAAAATCAGCAACTTGCTGTATGCTTATTTGCTTATGGGTTTCAGTATTGAAAGCCCAAGACCCCACCTTTGCCCAATTTTTACAATATAAAACCTACCTTAATCCTGCGTGTACAGGTTCTGAAAAAGGACTAACAGTTGCTGCAATATATAAAAATGAGTGGAGCTATGTGCCCGGCGGAGGTTTTAATACGTATGGTATTGCCATGGATATGCAAACGGCAAGATTATCGTCAGGTGTGGGACTGACGGTTTATAGAGATGTGGAAGCTAAGATTTTGCAAACTAATTATATCAGCGGTTCTTACGCTTATATAGCCCGAATTTCAAAAAATATTAATCTACATATTGGTGTAAATGCTGCCTTTGTAAATAAGCAAATAGATAAAAGCAGACTGATATTTTCCGACCAGTTAGATCCGGATGTGGGAGTAATTGGTCCGCCGAATACAAATATTGCATTGCGCAAAGTCAACTATTTTGATTTGGATGCAGGCTTACTTTTGCGCTATCGTTTTGACATCAATGACCATCCGGTGCATAATTCTTTTGGTTTTGCCGTACACCACCTTACCCGCCCTGATGAATCTTTTGAAAACATCAACACAAAAATACCGATGCGCTTTACAGTGCACTATGGTTCCATGTTTCCGGTTTCAAGAGGTTGGGATAAACGCAAAGTAGATTTCTATCTGTCGCCGGTATTCAAATTTGATTTTATGGAAAAACTGCGAGTGTATAATATGGGCTTATACACGACCTACAAGCCGATTTATGTGGGCGCTATGTATCAAATGAATCAGTACAGAAAGAATAATACACACAGTATTATCATTATTGGAGGCATAGACTGGGATTTGGGTGCAGATGATTTTGTGACTTTAAATGTAGGTTACAGCTATCAGGCTGATATCACAGGCGTAACCACGAAAAGCCGCGGACAACATGAGGTTACTTTAAAATTGCGTTTTAACGATGTTATGTTGTACCTGCCTCAGAAGAAAAAGGGCAAAAAAATAGACTGTTACGATTTTCCAAGTAAAAAAGCGGTGAAATTGTTTTAAATTTATATAGATGAATCATCTTTACAAAATATTACTTTTTCTTATACTTTCTGTATTTGCGCTTTTTGATTTAAAAGCACAATGCAGTGGTGTATCCATATTGCCGGTTAAAGCGTCATATTGTGCCGGAGAACCAATTACTGTAAGTGTTATTAGTCCTACACTAGGGATAACTTACAGGATAGTAATAAATGGTGATGTTTATCCAGATACGGTAGCAGTAGTCGGGTTGCCAGGTGCAGCTACGACCAGAGATTATTATATTGATGTTCAATTTATTAATCCGCTTGGACAATGGAGTTCATGTCAGCCGATTCCACCTTTGCGACCCAAAGTTACAATTGCACCTTCTCCAGATCCGACACTCATAGATATAAGCCCAAATAAATCAGGTGAGTTTAAACAGTGTTCTTCAGTGTCGCCATATCAGTTTGTTGTGCAAAATGGTTCCAGTACTGCATCAGCTTATACGCAGACTTATCTAATAGACTGGGGTGACGGTACAAATACAGGAGTAATGAATGTGTTTTCTTCTTCTTTAACACATAATTATCCGGCTCCGGGATATTATGATGTAAAATTTACTGTAACCTCGGCTCAATTAAGTCCCCCTTGTAATACAGTAACACAAACTTATAAAGTATATTTTGGGGTATTGCCTAATATTGGTGGTATTGGCAGGCTAGACCCCACAATAAAATGCGTACCTGCTATAGAACAGTTTTTGATAGATACAACATTGACAAACCGGAACTCTCCGGGTACAGAGTACTCCGTGAAAGTTGACGGTGTTGCAGTGGCTAATTTTTCTCAGCCTATTCCGAGATCGTTTAATTATACTTTTACAAAAACTTCATGTGGCAAGAGTTGCGGAGCCGGATTAGAAAACTTTGAAGTAATTGTAACAGCAAAGAATCTTTGTGGTGTTTCACAATCTACGGTATGTGTAGGGGAAAATGAAAAACCTAAACCACAATTGCAAGTAAGAGATACGGTTTGTCTTAATACTCCTACTAATCATACAAATGCAACTGTCCAAAAAGAACTACAAGGAACAGGTAAATGTAACCCATTGCCAACCACATGGCATATTTCACCCCATACATGGACATTAAACAGTGGGGATACATTGAGCAGTTCTACCATAGTAGTGTCGTATAATCAAACAGGTACTTATACAGTAAACATGACTGTAGAATCAGTTTGTGGAGATAGCTCAATATCCAAACAAGTTGTAGTAGTAGAAAAAGTAAAAGCTTTAGCCAAGTTTGTTTCACCGCCTTGTATTCCTGCAAGTGGGTTTGTAGATGTGCCTATATCCAACTTTTCTACTCGTCCGCCTTCGGCACGCGGTTATACCTGGACAATTACACCCAATACCGGAACGTCATTTGTAGCAGGAAATGCCAATTCTGACAGCGTTACTGTACGTTTTACCAAATCCGGATCTTATACTGTAAAACTAACTGTTGATGGCGCATGCGACAATGCCGTTTGGGACAGTATTCTGGTGATAAAAGGTAAACCCGTAATTGATACCTCCCGTATTCCGGAGGCATGTTTTTTTCCGGCCACGCTTAACCCCAATAATTACTTTACATTTAATAATGGAGGAGACCCCAATGCTACCTTTGCCTGGACTTTTACGGGAGGAAATCCTGCATCTGCCTCCACAGCAAATCCAGGCACCATAAATTATGCATCATCCGGAACATTTCCGATTCTACTGCATATTACAAATATTTGCGGTGATTCTTCATTGACAAATTCTTACACCGTAAATAATTATCCCAAACCATTTGCCGGAAATGATACCGGTATTTGTATTGGTACTCCATCTTTCCAATTGCACGGAACTCCTGCAGGCGGTATATGGAGCGGTGGACATATAGACTCCACAGGGGTATTTGATCCGGCAGGATTGGGAAGGGGAAATTATCCTGTTATTTATACAACCAATCAAACATCAAATTGTCCGACACGAGATACATTATTGGTAAAAATTTCAAAATTAGACAGCATCTCTTTAGCACCACAAACGGTTTGCAAATCAACCAGAGCGGTTATTTTAGCCGGAAGTGCTGTATATCCAAATGGTAACTGGAGTGGCCCGGGTGTTGTTAATTCAACTACAGGTTTGTTTGATCCTGTCGGATTAATTCCGGGATTTCATGAAGTCTATTATACTTATCAGGATTCATCAGGGGCATGTACAAAAACTGCCATTAAAAGAGTAAATGTACTGGACAGTGTCTGGATAGGTACACCACCCGTTTTATGCGTAAATCAATCGTTTGATTTTGGCACGATAAGCGGGAATATACAAACTGCAACATGGAAATTCGGAGACGGTACACCAAATGCCATCATTCCGAACCCGACACATATATATGCAAGTGCCGGCAATTTTACGGTTACTTTATACGCAGAAACACAAGATCACTGTAAAGACACGATATTGATTCCGATAAAAGTAATAAAGAATCCGCCACTGTCATTCCTGACATCAAATTATGATTCTTGTACCGGAAATGCAGTTACTTTCAGCTTTCCTCCAACACATGATACGGCAACCCATTATGCGTGGAGTTTTGGAGTTTCCTCTTTGGAAGAAAATTTACCGAATACGCATATTATTAATTTCCCTCCGCCCCGTTCAGGCGATTCTACTTATATCATTACACTTCGGGCAGACTACTATTGCGGCCCAGTTTATTTTTCAGATACTATTAAAGTAAAATCAAAACCCAAAGCAGATTTTCAGGTACAGCCTATTGGATGTTCTCCATTTAAACCCACAATTCTTAATCAGTCATACGGCTCGCCAACAAGTTATATTTGGGATTTTGGAAATGGCATAACTTCTACCTTGCAAAATCCGGTAGTACCTACCTATACGAATACCACCACAAGAGACACGACTTACACTATCAAATTAAAAGTATCGAATACCTGCGGTACCGACAGTACTTCTGAAACATTTGTACTAAAAGGGAATAACGTAAATGCAGATTTCTTTACGAATATCACACAAGGTTGCCGACCATTAAATGTGAATTTTTACAGCATATCGACACCGGGTGTACAGTTAATTTGGGATTTTGGTGATGGTCAACAAGGCTTTGCCGAAGAATTAATTCATACATATGATACATCAGGCGTATTCAGAGTAAAATTACTTGCAGTAGGCTCATGCGGAAGAGATTCTGCTTTTACGAATATCAACGTATTTCCTAAGCCCAAGGCCAATTTTACTGTTAAAAATCCATGTGTAGGCAAGACCACTCAATTTATCAATGCCTCTACTAACGGTAATAGTTTTATCTGGGATTTTGGTGATGGTTCAGCTCACTCCAGCTTACAAAATCCAACACATGTTTATACTGTAGTAGGTCCATATGTAGTAAAACTAATTGTATCAAATGCTAATGGGTGTATTGATTCTATAGAGACAACAATCGGTGTTACTACTCAACCGACTGCCGGTTTTACTGTAGAAGATTTGGATTTATGCCAAAACGAACCTGTGATTTTGAGGAACACAGCTCAAAATGGCAATAATTTTGTTTGGTATTTTGGTAATGGAGAGACATCAACCGATGTAGTGCCGAATTATACCTATCCGAACCCAGGAACGTATACTATAACACAAGTGGCTATAAACGGTGCTTGTCGTGATAGCTTGGTTCGCCCTGCAGCCATTCAGATACACCCTAAGCCGCTTGCTGAATTTATTGCTGAGTTGACTGCTAATAAATTCAACGATCCTGTAGTATTTAATAATTTGTCTTCAAATGCCAATAGCTATATCTGGCTCTTTGGTGATGGAGACTCATCTATCATAACTGACCCGACACATCTTTATACCGGTGATGGGCCATATCGGGTAACTTTATATGCCATCAGTTCATTCGGATGTAAAGATACTGTTTCGCATGATATTGGGGTTGACAGTAGCGGGGTGATGTATATCCCTAATGTTTTTGCGCCTGAAATTGGTTCAGGCGAAGGGGCGGTATTTTTGCCTAAAACCAAAAATTTGGTAGAGTATCGCTTGCAAATCTTTTCTACATATGGTCAATTGCTTTGGGAGTCAACCGCATTGAAAGAATACGGTATGCCTGCCGAGGGCTGGGACGGCAGATTTAAAGGTACACTTATGCCACAAGATGTGTATGTTTGGAAAATTTTCGGGATATTTGAAAACGGCAAAGTGTGGGATGGTATGGTTGACCCGAAAACAGGCAAAAAATCGGTAATGGGAGCTGTTCTACTGTTGAGATAAAGGCTGAAGGTTTATCTTGTACAGATTTGTTAAAAAAGCATTTATTTATTTAGCCAATTTCTGCTTTTAGGCTCAAATCTAAGCTGCGTACAGAATGGGTGAGTGCGCCCACCGAAATGAAATCTACTCCGGTTTCTGCATAGCTTCTTATAGTATCTAAAGTTATGCCGCCGCTGGCTTCTGTTTCATAGCGATTATTAATCAGCCCAACAGCATCTTGAACTTTTTCAGGCGTAAAATTATCCAGCATAATCCTGTCAATTCCACCACAAGCTAATACTTCTTTTACATCATCCAGGTTCCGGGTTTCAACCTCGATACGAAGACTTAAGTTGTTTTCTTGTAAATAATTTCTAACCTTATGTACAGCTTTGGAAATGCCTCCACAAAAGTCGATATGATTATCCTTGAGCATAATCATATCATATAAACCCATCCTGTGATTGGCTCCTCCTCCAACAGTTACTGCGTATTTCTCTAAAAATCTTATGCCGGGTGTGGTTTTGCGGGTATCGATTACTTTTGCTGAAGTTCCTGCAATTTTTTTGACATACTCTTGTGTTTTAGTGGCAATGCCGCTCATACGCTGCATGCAATTTAATACTAATCGTTCTGCGGTAAGAATGGAAATTGCACTCCCATAAACATGAAATGCGACATCACCATAGTGGATATTACTACCTTCGGCAATATGTTCTTCAACTCGCAAATCTGCATCCACCATCTCAAATATTTTGCGGGCAACAGGCATTCCACACAATACTCCATCATCTTTTACGAGTAATCTGGCTTTGCCCTGCGTATCTTTATCTAAAATGGCTAATGACGAATAATCGCCACTGCGTACATCTTCATATAATGCCAGTTGAATAAACTGTTCCAATTCCTTTTGATCTATCATATATCAAAGGTAATTGAAATAGTAAAAATATAGTGCAACCAGAAGAAAATTACTCTTTCTCGAAGCGAATTTCTTGAACATAATTCACTCCATCCGTGTTTTTTACATAAATATAGGTACGGTAAGCGCCTTTGTTTGTTTTAAGATTGCCAACAACATATTGTGCCCCGTTAGGAGATGAACCTTTGTGAATAATAGTAAAATCTCTGGTAGAAAATTTGCTTAAAAAGTCCTTGAGAATAACTTCAGCCTGATCTTTGCTGTAGTTATCAGAATTATCATCAATAGTGATATCAATGCGTTTATCAAAATTTTTGGAAATGGCTGTAATATTTCCGCTTTTTAGTGCGGCTGGAAATACTGTAAAAACATCTTGTGCCACTACAGACAGACTGAACAGCAAGCTTAATGTTAATACAGATAAATATTTATACCAGCGCATAAAATTGTACTTTTGTATGGTTATTGCATTTATTGTGCCAAAGTAAGCAAAAATGTCCTTTTTTTTACATAAAAATTAACAAGTCAGGTTCATGAAAAAAGTAATGTTAATCATTATGGATGGTTGGGGGATTAATAATAATCCCGAAGAAAGTGCTATTGCCTCTGCAAAAACACCATTTGTAGACAGTTTGTATCAGCACTACGCTAATACGGCATTGCTTACGCATGGCCTATATGTAGGTTTGCCTGCCGATCAGATGGGTAATTCGGAAGTAGGACATATGAATTTGGGTGCCGGCAGAATTATCTATCAGGATTTAGCTTTAATCAATAATAAAATTGAATCGGGCAGTTTGTTTTTTAATGAAACCTTACTGGCTGCTTTTGATTACGCCAAGAAACAACATAAAAAAGTACATTTTCTGGGATTGGTATCTGATGGAGGAATTCATTCCCATATAGAACATTTGAAAGCACTTATCCGGTTTGCAAACGACCAGGAAGTAGAAAACAGTTTCGTACATGCTGTTACAGATGGCAGAGATACCGACCCGAAAAGCGGATTAGGATTTTTAAACGAGTTAGACCAGTTTTGTAAATCCACGAAAACGAAAATAGCTTCTGTCTGTGGAAGATATTATGCCATGGACAGAGATAAACGCTGGGAGCGGGTACAGAAAGCTTATGACTTATACGTAAACGGTAAGGGTAGCGCATTTGACACGGCAGAAGCCGGGATAAAATCTTCGTATGAAAATGGTATAACCGATGAGTTTATTCTGCCCTTTTATATAAAAGATGAAAATGGAAATGCTCTGGCTACTATATCGCAGGATGATGTCGTGATTTGTTTTAACTTCCGAACAGACCGTTGCCGCGAGATTACTACAGTACTCACCCAAACCGATATGCCGGAATTTAATATGCATACATTGCCGCTTTATTATGTTACCATGACGGTATATGACGAGAAATATAAGAATGTAAATACAGTCTTTGATAAAGAGAATGTAGTGGATTCTTTGGGTGAGATTTTATCTAAAAATAATCGCACGCAATTGCGCATTGCCGAGACAGAAAAATATCCGCATGTAACCTTCTTTTTCAGTGGAGGAAGAGAGGATGTGTTTGAAGGAGAAGAGCGAATAATGATTCCATCGCCGAAAGTGGCAACCTACGACTTGCAACCGGAGATGAGTGCTTATGAAGTGCGAGATGCCGTGATAAAATATATTGACGAAAATACACCTGATTTTATATGCTTAAATTTTGCCAACAGCGATATGGTCGGGCATACCGGAGTGTTTGCTGCTGCTATAAGCGCTGTTGAAACCGTAGATGCTTGTGTTCGGGATGTAGTAACAAAAGCATTGGAAAAAGATTATGCAATCTTGCTTACTGCCGACCATGGCAACTCAGATTATATGGTGAACTATGACGGCAGCCCAAATACAGCACATACCAAAAATGTAGTGCCCTTGTTTTTAATAGATAAACATTTGCATCCGGTGTTGCAGCCCGGCAAACTGTCAGATATTGCGCCTACAATTTTAAAGATAATGGATATCCCTATACCTAAGGCAATGAACGGAACGGTGTTGTTTTAATACAAATTTCTTGAGATAATTTTTCTTGGCAAATAAAACATTTATTGCTTATTTTTAATTTATGAAAACCATTTACACAGCAATATGCTTATTGCTTATCGTGCAGTTATATGCTGACATGCCAGGGAATAAAGCACGACCATCTTTTGACATCCGGGTGAAGGGGATAACTGAAAATCCGGATTATTTGTTTTATGCAAGTATGGAATATGATGACTCAGCAAGATTGCTTAATGACTCTTCAAGCATTTATGTGCCTGGAGGATATGGTGCACCTGCAATGGTTTTTATCTGGGCTGTAAATAAGCAAACTAAGAAACCGACTGATTCATTGTTTTTTTCAGGAGGAGAATATACATACAATCCCACGTTTAAACTGAGCGTTCTGGATAATCATTTACAAAAAGAACAACTGGATACTGAAGATAAAGAACATACCGGAACAACTGAAATTTTATCTGAAGAAGAAATCAGAGAAGATAACTGGAAATGGCGAAACATTACATCTGCCTTGGTTATTTTAGCCAGTGTGGCATTTACGGTATTTGTCTATTTGTTTTATAAACGCAAAAAGAATCAAGAGTTATGAGTATGCTAAATGTATTGATGCTGATGTCGCTCCTGGGAGTAGGACTATTGGTATTTGTATTTTGGAAGTTGGCAGGTTTTGGCAAGAAAGACGAAAAATCTCAAAACCATGAATAATTTTTTTTTATTAGATGCCGGAGGTCCTGTATTAGTTGGAGGCTTTATTGCTTTCATAATGATTATTGCGGCATTGGTTTTCTTCTCTGTCTTACTGCTCTATAAGTATTTAAAAAACAGAAATAAAAAATGAAAAAAAGTTACTTGCTGATTTTGCTGTTGCTTGTATTTGGTATAGCAAATAGCAATATGCCCCCGCCTATGTATGAGATTACTACAGCCTTGAAATTTACCCATATTAATCAGTATCCTAATGTTGATTTTTATATTCTGTTTAATGACAATAAAAAAAGTAAACTGGCAGAAAATAAAACCTACATTCTAAATGCAAAGAAATCTACCCGTACTTCTCGCCAACAATTTTCCTGCCGTGTCTTCTTTCAGAATAAAAGTAATAAAGCAATTGCTGATACTATAATGCTTTATGGCGAAAGATCTTACGGTTACAACATTGATTATTATATGCAGAAGACGATACAGCTCAGCATAGAAAACAATAAAATAGGCTATGACGAAATTGAAGTAAAAAAGATTAACAACACAGCATCCAAAACAAAAAAACATAAATTCGGTACGTATATTTCTTTTTCAACAGATAGCGGCAATGGAGGAAATACTTTGCTGGTTGTACTGTCATTTGTCAGTATGCTTGTGCTTACTCTTCTGTTTCTATTCAGACAAAAACGGCTGACGATATCGAATGCTTGATTACTTCTTTTATACATTGCTCATCGAGATTCCGATTTACTTTATCTTTGTAAGAGAGCGGATAACTTATCCTGTTTTTATTTTATTTTTTGCGAACATGCTGACATGGCCAATTCTAAATCTGCTCTATTTCAACACGAATATTAATCTGCTAATTTTAGAAAGTGGGGTGACTTTGGTCGAAGCATTTATCATTTATATATTTCTAAACCAACAGCCGGCTAAAGCCCTTCTAATTTCGTTTGTGCAAAACACAGTTTCTACAGCAATTGGAGTTTATTTGAATAGTATAAATCCTTTTAAATAAAAATTTTAATAATTTGCATTACTAAATCTTTCACTTGATAAAATCTAAAAGATATAATAAGCTCATTGTTCAGATTACTGAATTGTTGAGGCAAAACAGACAGCAAACGCTTATTGTTATTAATCATAAAATTATTCACACCTACTGGCATATCGGCAGATATATTGTAGAATACGAACAAGAAGGCAAAGCGAGAGCGGAATATGGGAAAGAGCTGTTCAAAAATTTATCATCCGATTTGAGTAATCACTTCGGTAAAGGATTTTCATATAGAAATTTACAATTGTTCCGTCAGTTTTATCTTACTTTTCCAAATTGGCAATCATTGATTGCACAATCTTTAGAACAAAATCTGCAATCATCGATTGCAAAATCATTTGAATTAAAACCGGCGGAAATTGCATTGACTAAATGTAACTGGACACAGTTGGTGCGCTTGTTAAGCATTAGAAATAAGACAGAAAGAAATTTTTATTTGATTGAATGCGTTGAAAACAATTGGAGTGTAAGAGAATTAGAAAGGCAAATCCAATCAAGCCTATTTGAGCGGTTGCTTATTAATAAAGATAAATCTGTTATAAAAAACATAAAACACAAAGGACAACAGATTGACAAAGCAGATGATGTACTTAAAGATCCCTACGTGCTGGAGTTTTTGGGTATAGATGAGCATGTAGCCTACTCTGAAACCGAATTGGAAACCGCGATTATTAACAACATAGAGAAATTTCTTTTGGAGTTAGGAAAAGGATTCTCATTTGTTGCACGTCAGATGCGAATATCAGCAGGTAGCGAGCATTTTAAGATTGATTTGGTTTTCTATAATCGATTACTCAGGTGTCACGTTTTGATTGATTTGAAAATAGGAAAATTAAAACATCAGGATATTGGACAGATGCAAATGTATGTCAATTATTTTGACAGAGAGATTAAGACAGCATATGAACAACCGACTATCGGTGTGATTTTATGTAAAGAAAAAAATGATTTCATAATAGAATACAGCCTCCCGAAAAACAATAATCAGATTTATCCGAAAGAGTATCAGCTGTATATGCCTGACAAGGATTCATTAAAATCGTTACTTGAAAAATATATTTAGCAATTGAAATACAAAACACCCATAGTATTCGGGCTTGCACATGGCATAAATGATTTTATTGCCGGCTATTTATTAGCGGCTCATACTGCTTCGGGGGCAAGTATAGAAAAGAATACCTTTGTTTTCTTGATGTACGGTATAATCGCATTTGGCGGGCAATTATTTACAGGCTTAGTGGTTGATAAATCTCGTCAACTGAAAAATGCAACTTTATTGTCTGTTTTGTTAATGATATGCGCAGTAGGTTGTTTTGATTTTAATTTGACCATTGCCATCCTGATTTCCGGATTAGCTTCTGCGCTTATTCATGTTTGCGGAGGAGCCGCTTGCTATTTCGATGACAACGAAAGCAATACCATGGCCGGCATCTTTACATCGCCAGGCGTGATAGGTTTAATTGCCGGAGGCATTCTCGGCATTCATCCCGGTGCATATTTTTACGCACTGATTCCTCTACTTGCCGGTATCTTTTATCTGATTTCAACGCTGAATATCCACTATAAAAATGAGATTAAACAACAGCGTTTTTCTATATCCTTTGAAACTCATGATTATGTCATGCTCTTGTTATTGCTGGCAATAAGCTTACGTTCATTAATGTGGAATATGATGCAATTGCTAACGTATAATGAAACTGAAAAATTAATAGCTATTGCAATTGCCGCCTTCATGGGCAAGCTGTTCGGCGGCTATCTTTGCGATAGAGTAAGCTGGAAGAAATTTGTATATATCACCACATTTCTTTCTGCGATATTACTTACTGTTGGTAAGACTTATCAACCCCTATTTTATATCGGCGTTGCCTGTTTGCAAAGCGGCATACCCATTACTTTAGTATTGATGCAAAATCTTCTGCGTACGATGCCGGCAACAGCCTCCGGCTTAGCTCTTGGCGTCGCTTTAGTATTGTCAGGCTTGCCGATGTATGTGAATCAATTCCGGCTATTACAGGACAAAACAAGCATTTTTATTTTAGTATTGCTCTTATTTGTATTAGGCAACTGGATAGCAATTAGAAAGTACGCAAACGGGGTAAAAGAAACTTAGTTTGTTTATAAGCCATAGCCATCCATATTATGTATTCAAATTGTCAATTTGATTTTCGTTTCGTAATTCTTGGTATTTTGATTTTTGATTTTTTTTGCGGAATTTGTGGCTATGTGCGGAATTGCAGGTGCGTATTCATTTCATCAAAAATCGATAGCCGAAAAATGGCTGCAAGATGCAGCCGTTTCCATAAACAAACGCGGACCTGATAACCAAAATTTTGTAGTCATACAAAAAGCGGCATTGGTACATGCCCGCCTAAGTATCATAGATACATCTGTTGTGGCTAATCAGCCCATATACGACAACAGTGGCAGATATGCTATTGTCTTCAATGGTGAAATTTTTAATTTTTTATCGTTGCGCAAAGAGCTTGAAAATTCAGGTATTGTTTTCAAATCGCATTCTGATACCGAAGTTTTATTATATGCTTATATAAAATGGGGGAAAGATGCCTTGCACAAACTAAATGGATTTTTCGCATTTGCCATTTACGACAAACAAGAAGACCATTTATTTATTGCCTGCGACAGATACGGAATTAAACCACTATACTTTTACAAGAATGATCACTTTCTTTTTTTTGGTTCTGAATTAAAAGCAATCTTGTCATTTCCTGTTGCAAAAGAAATCGAATGGAGTGCCGTAAGTCTTTTTTTTCAGATGAATTATATTCCGGGAAAGGCATCCGTTTTTAAAAATATCTTTCGCTTAGAACCCGGTCATTTTATCGAAGTAAAAAACAATACTACTCAAATAGAAAAATGGTATTCTATACCTTATCATGCACTGGAAGCGGAGGCGCAGCCACTCAGTTATGAGGCGCAGCAAAAAAAATTAGTGGAGTTGATGGATGATGCCGTCAGACTTCGTCTGATTGCGGATGTGCCCTTAGGAGCTTTTCTTAGCGGAGGTATTGACTCATCTGTGGTTTGTGCTATGGCAGCACGGCATACCCCGCATCTCAATACTTTTTCCATTGGATTTGAAGGCAACCAGTTCTTTGATGAGACGCCTTATGCCGATTTAGTAGCCAAACATCTGAAAACCAATCATACGGTTTTTAAATTAAAGAATGATGATTTACTGCAAAGCCTGAATGAATTGCTTGATTATACAGATGAACCTTTCGCAGACTCATCGGCTTTGTTGGTGAATATTCTATCAAAATACACTCGTCAACATGTAACCGTTGCACTTAGCGGCGATGCCGGAGATGAACTCTTTGCAGGATATAACAAACATTACGGAGAGTGGCAAATAAGAAACGGTGGCTGGAAAGCAGATGCTATCCACTTACTGAAACCTTTATGGGAAAAGCTGCCCAAATCAAGAAACGGAAAGGTAGCCAACAAAATCAGACAACTGGAGCGATTTGCAAACGGCATGGATTTATCGCCGGCAGAGCGTTGGTGGCAGTGGTGCACGTTTTTCGATTTGGACAATGTAAATAAACTATTGAACGGCAAAACAGACACGGTATTGCCTCAAATTATCAGTACCAGACAGCAGTATATGTCGCTTGTGCAACACGACGGCACGATAAATGATGATTTACTGGCTGATGTCAATATGGTATTGCCATATGATATGTTGGTAAAAGTAGACAGAATGAGTATGCGCAACAGCTTGGAAGTGCGTGTGCCTTTCCTCGATTACCGCATAGTCAATTTTGCATTTTCCATACCTGTTACTTCAAAGATTAATGCCCATTATAAAAAACGCATAGTACAAGATGCATTCAGAAATTTTTTGCCAAAAGAACTATACAATCGTCCAAAAAAAGGATTTGAAGTGCCTTTATTACAATGGTTTAAAACTGACTTGAAATCAAAGATTCTGGATGATTATCTGAATGACGGATATATACGGGCTCAAGGGGTATTTAATCCGGAAGTAATAAATGAGATTAAGCAACAGCTCTTTTCTTCCAATCCCGGCGATATACATGCAAGAGTATGGTCATTAATCGTATTCCAGAATTTCTGGAGAAAATATATGGAATAAAGTAAAGGTACTAACATTGGCAAGTAAACAACATATCGGCATCAGTGCAAATACGGCATTCAATTTATATAATTTCAGATTGGGATTAATAAAAGCCTTGAAAGCAGCCGGATATCGTGTGTTTGCCATCGCTCCTTATGATGAATATGCGGACAAATTAATAGCGGAGGATATTCCATTTATTGAAGTAAAACAACTGGCACGCAAAGGCACTAATCCACTTCAGGATTTTTTGCTAATGAATGAATACCGGAAAATATTCAAAAAAAACAAAGCCGAAATCCAAAAAGAGATGGAAACTTATGGCTATGACAATATCCTCATTATTCCTGAAAATCTGCCAAATACCGAACAGCTTAATCAGAAAATGACAGAAGGATACAAGGAAACATGGCAATCGAGCAATTTCAAAAATGGCGGCAGTTTCAATGGCGCCAAACA
>CAZPBT010000008.1:6244-28154 GCA_964584555.1 uncultured Chitinophagales bacterium | reverse complement strand
TCTGCATATCATACGCAGGCGGTAAGCCCAAAAACAAAAGTCCACTTACGGGAACTTGGAGTTTTACAAATGCTTCAAAAGAGGTTGACTTTGCTGAAAGTAAAATCTTTGTAGCTGCTGATAAGGAACAGTTTATTTTTAATGCTGACTTTACCTTTTCGCATATTTTCCTGAGTAAAGACAATCAAACTTTAAAATCATTGAAAGGTACATTTAAGTTGGTTGGAAATAGCATCAGTATGCACTATGCTGATGTAGATTTTACATTGAATACCCAGTATTTCTTTATTGGAAATGACCTTGTATTAGGTAGTGCATTAAGCCATTTTATTTTCACAAAAGATGCCGGGAATAATCTGGAAATGGCGGAAAAGTAAAGCTTGCTAGGGTATAGTTGATATAGAATTTCTTTATCAAAGATTCACTTCGCTTACACCACTTACCTTGAAAATATGGCAACAGTCGTGCCCTGCTTGTATAGTAGTGCGCACGGCTTCTGTGCCATTTCTAAATCCGATAAAAGTAATATCCATTTCGTCAGTACCTTGCGGTAGCTGTCCATCACTGACTACAGGATAGCCATATAATGCATATAAATCTTGATCAGCTGCTGTAATATTTGTTTTCTCATTTATTACTGCACCTGTAGCAGTATTGATTGTTTTGAAAGAAGTAATTCGGTTGTCTGCAGGCGGTACTGATACATAATTGATTTTTAAACTGATGGTTCTGTAATCCATGGTGCAGATAGCACTGTCGCAGTTAATATTCGGAGTTGTTCTACGAATGTCAGCCAGTTGAACCGTTTTTCCAACCATACAAATACTGGCCATGGACACTTCTTTATAGCAACATTGTACGGGCATGCCCTCTGATTTTTGTAAAGTAAAATCTGCTAAATTAACAGGTTCTAAAACAGTACTGTCGTCCAAAGCAATTACCCATCCGCAATCATCAAACCCGGTGAGGTTTTTCAATTTGCCTTCCACATACTGGGTGTCTGCAGCACATTGTAGTGGTGTGGTCTTCTTTTTTTGATTACAAGCTGAGAAAATCAATAGTGATAGGGTAGAAAAGAAGATTATTTTTTTCATACATCAAAATTACATAAAAACTACAAACACAAGGTGAATTTATATGGAATTAACTAATCTTCGCCCAATGTCCGCTTTGTGCTTTCTGCTGTATATAATATGCCTTCATTTGTGCGTGATCAGGAAGTGATAAATCAGGGTCGCTTTCTAATACACTTAATGCACAATTTCTGGCTTCTTCAATAATAGGACCATCGGTGGCTAAGTTGGCAATGCGCAAATCAATATTGCCGCTTTGTTGAGTGCCTTCCATATTTCCGGGTCCGCGAAGCTGCAAATCTACTTCCGAGATTTTAAATCCGTCATTGGTTTCACACATCGTATTGATGCGAGTCTTTCCTTCTGTTGTCAGCTTATGTGAAGTCATTAAAATACAATAAGATTGGTCGGCTCCCCGTCCTACTCTGCCTCGCAGCTGATGCAATTGTGATAAGCCGAACCGTTCTGCATTTTCTATCAGCATCACACTGGCATTCGGCACATTTACTCCCACTTCTATCACCGTGGTGGCTACCATGATTTGTGTTTCTTTTTTCAAAAAACGGTTCATCTCAAAATCTTTGTCTTCGGCTTTCATTCTGCCGTGCAAAATGCTGACAAAATAATCGGGCATCGGAAACGCACGGCATATACTTTCGTAGCCGTTTTGCAAATCAATCAAATCCATCTTTTCGCTTTCTTCAATCAGCGGATAAACAATATACACTTGTCTGCCTAAGGCTATTTCATCCCGTAGAAACTGAAAGACAGCCAACCTGTGGTTTTCTGTCCGATGCACAGTTTTAATTGGTTTTCTGCCCGGAGGCAATTCATCCAAAACAGATACATCCAAATCGCCGTAAAGCGTAAGTGCAAGTGTGCGAGGTATCGGTGTTGCCGTCATTACTAACACATGAGGAGGCATCGTGTTTTTCTTCCATAATTTAGCACGTTGAGCTACGCCAAAACGATGTTGTTCATCAATAACTGCCAAGCCTAAATTTTTAAACTGCACACTGTCTTCTATTAGTGCATGTGTGCCGATGATGATTCTTAATTCTCCGGATGCCAGTTCGGCAAGCAGTTGCTTTCGTTCTTTAGCTTTGGTAGAACCCGTAAGCAAACCTATCTTTAAATTTATTTTGGAGCAAAGTTCGGATATGCCTGCATAGTGTTGCTGGGCAAGAATCTCGGTAGGTGCCATCAAACATGCCTGAAATTCATTATCTATTGCCATCAGCATCGTGAGTAAGGCTACGATTGTTTTTCCGCTACCGACATCTCCTTGCAGAAGCCGGTTCATTTGTGTACCGCTCAACGTGTCTTTCCGTATTTCTTTTAATACCCGTTTTTGGGCATTGGTCAATTCAAACGGCAAGGCATTTTCATAAAAGGAATTAAAATAATTATCTACCTTTTCAAAAATAAACCCTTTTTCTTTTTTGCGTATGAGTTTAAGCTGTAAAAGCTGTAATTGAATAAAAAATAATTCCTCAAATTTTAATCGTTTTTCTGCTTGGCTTTGCAAAGCTAAAGTTGCAGGCAGATGGATATTTTTGATTGCATCAAAACGGGAAAGTAATTTATATTTTTCTGTAAGCGATGAGGGTAATATTTCTGCCAAATCGCTTGCTTTGAGCTGTGAAAGCAGAGCCACAATGAGCTTGGAAATTCCTTTGCTGTCCAGCCCTTTTAATTTCATTTTTTCGGATGAATTATATAATGCCCTGAACGTACCTTCATCACTAGATATGCTGTTTTCTGCCTTTTCCAGCTCCGGATGGGCAATATTCAGCGTGCCGTTAAACCAGCTGGGTTTGCCAAATAAGATAAAAGTATCGGTCGTGTTGATGGCGTTTTTCACCCATTTAATACCCTGAAACCAAACCAGTTCAATATCGCCGTCTTTGTCATAAAACTGTGCTGTTAGTCTTTTTTTTCTGCCATCGCCCAACTCGCGGATATCTCTGAGTTTGCCTTTGAGCTGGATAAAAGTTTGGGTGTTGTCAATATGCTGGGTGGAGTGAAATTGTGTGCGGTCGATATAGCGATAAGGATAATGTTTAAGTAAATCGCCAAAGGTAAAAACGCCCAATTCTTTTTTCAAAACATCCGCCCGTTCCGGACCAACGCCTTTCAGAAATTCTATGGGTGTGTTTAAAAATGGTTTGTTGCCCGAAGTATGCACTCAACAAATATACTGTTTATCTCGTTTTTCGCGCATTTTTGTATGACCGAAAGTGTGAGGTGGATTAGTTGTGTCCTCTAATTATTGTGCAGTGAGGATATTCTAAAATGTTATCGTGCTGGAACATCGCTTATTTTTTTTATACAAGAAAAATTCCGGCTATTTAAAATTGCTTATCTTCATTTATTGAAATTTTTATATGGGACAGATAAAAGCCATTTTAGTAGATGATGAAAAAAATAACCGCATTGCGTTAAGCAAGCTCATCGAAAAATTTTGTCCTAATGTAGTTGTTGCAGGAGAGTGTGAAAGTGTAGACGAAGCAATTGTTCAGATAGCAAACTTAAATCCCGATGTGGTTTTTTTAGATGTAGAGATGCCTTCAAAAAACGGCTTTGATTTATTGGCGAATTATCAATACCATTGTCCGTTTGATATTATTTTTACTACGGCATACAGCCAATATGCGGTGAAGGCATTTCGCTACAGTGCGTTGGATTATTTGTTGAAGCCCGTTGATCCTGAAGAACTGATACAGGCCGTACACAAACTTGCCGTGAAGCTGGATGAAAGTACAAAACAGAAGCAATTTGAACTGTTAGAAAATAAAATCAATCATTCCGATATAGCAAAGAAGCAAATTGCCGTTTCTACCTTAGAAGGTATTTATTTTGCCTCTTTAGATGAAATTATTCATGTGGATGCTGATTCGTCTTATACTAAAATATTTTTGTCGAATGGCGATATGATTATGTCCTCCAAGCCGCTGAAATATTTTGAAGAAATGCTGGAAGATTTCGATTTCGTGCGTGTACATCAGTCGCATATTATTAACTTGAAGCATATACGAAGATATGTGCGCGGGGACGGTGGACAAGTCATTATGACCAATGGCACAGAAATAGAAGTATCGCGAAGAAAAAAAGAAGATTTGCTGAGTAAGATATCGGAGACACTATAATATTATTATATCATAAACCATATCGTTAATAGTTGTTGAATGACTGATTAATGTTAAAATTACATATAAATAAAACATTTCCTTTATTTGTTGCTATTATTTTAAAAATCTTATTCAAAATAAGTTTTAGTTTATCTATGTGCCTATGTGGTTGGAAAACCATACACACTATTTTAAGTTGATTAATACAAAAAAAATCCCGCCATTACAGCGGGATTTTCTATTAAAGATTGTTCTGAGATTAATCTTTCTTGCCTTCCATTTTAGCTTTCAAATCAGATAAAGCATCCAAATCGCCAAGTGTAGATTTCTCTACTTTGCTGTTCAATTCTTTTACAGAATCTTTAGCTTTTTTAGCTTCTTTTTTCTTCTCACCTTCTACTTTTTTCTTATCATCCAGCTTAGCATCTTCAATTACTCTTGTATGTGACACGATAATGCGTTTGTCATCGCGGTCAAACTCCAGTACTTTGAATGGCAATACTTCTTCCACTTCAGCTAATTTTCCGTCAGCTTTTTTGATATGGCGGGTAGGTGCAAATGCTTCGATACCATAAGGCAACTGTACAACTGCTCCTTTGTCTTCGCGTTTCAAAACGGTAGCTTCATGTGTAGAACCTAACGGGAACAAGTTTTCAAATGTATCCCAAGGATCTTCTTCTAATTGTTTATGTCCTAAAACAATTTTGCGGTTGTCGCTGTCTATTTCCAGTACAACTACATCCAACTCATTACCAACTTTCGTAAACTCTGATGGGTGGTTGTAGCGTTTTGTCCATGACAAATCAGAAATATGTACCATGCCGCCTACTACATCATCCAGCTCAACAAATACACCATAAGGCGTGATGTTTTTCACTAAGCCTTTGTGCTTGCTTCCAACAGGATATTTAGATGCAATACTTGTCCATGGATCTTCAGTCATTTGTTTTAAGCTCAATGACATTTTGCGTTCGTCTTTGTCTAAGGTAACTACCAATGCCTCGAATTCGTCGCCTAATTTGAAGAAATCACGAGAGTTGATAGGTTGGTTGCTCCAGGTTACTTCAGATACGTGAATCAAACCTTCTACACCCGGTACAATTTCCAAGAAAGAACCGTAGTCTTCAATGTTTACGATTTTACCTTTCACTTTTGAACCTACTTCGATACCTTCAGGCAATGAATCCCATGGATGTGGTTGTAATTGTTTCAGACCAAGTGAAATGCGCTTTTTGTTGTCATCATAATCAATAACAACAACTTGCAGTTTTTGATCCATTTTCAATACTTCATTCGGATGGTTGATACGTCCCCATGAAATATCTGTAATATAAAGCAAGCCATCTACACCGCCAAGGTCGATAAATGCACCAAAGTCGGTGATGTTTTTGATAGTACCTTCCAACACCTGACCTTTCTCCAGTTTACCGATAATTTCCTGACGTTGAGATTCCAAATCGCTTTCGATAAGAGCTTTGTGTGAAACCACCGCATTTTTGATAACATGGTTGATTTTTACCACCTTGAACTCCATCGTTTTGCCTACAAATTGGTCGTAGTCAGTGATTGGTTTTACATCAATTTGAGAACCCGGCAAGAAAGTTTCCATGCCGTACAACTCCACGATTAATCCACCTTTCGTTTTGCTGATTACTTTACCTTTTACGATAATGTCTTTTTCATGTGCTTCGCAAATCAAATCCCAGGCTTTGGTTAATTTCGCTTTTTTGCGGGAAAGGATAAGCGCACCTTTTTTGTTTTCTTTGCTTTCCACGTACACATCCACTTCATCACCTATTTTCAGGTCAGGAAGGTCTTTGAATTCAGAACGTGGAATCATGCCGTCAGATTTGAAACCGATGTTTAAAATAACATCTGAATCAGTTAAGCCTGTAACTGTAGCACTTACAATTTCGCTGTCTTCTACCTGACGAAATGTAGAATCATACATGTTTTGCAACTCCACGGTTTTCTCTTTAGAGTACCGGTTTGCACCTCTTTTGCTGATGTTCCAATCAAATTCGTCTGATTTCTTTTTGGCAACAGGAAGTTCGATATCGATAACTTCTTGTTCTACCACATCTTTTTCGTGGTTTACTACATCGGCATCTTCATTTGCCAAATGTGTTTGATCTAATTCTTCTGTCAAAATGACTAATTTTAAAGGTTAAAAAATAATTTATCTCTCCAAAAAGTGCGCTATGCGAAAAATTTTGGACTGCAAAAGTACTAAATTTATTTGATAATTAACTAATTAGACAAACATATTAATAGGATTAGATGTTGTGGCTTGTAAAAAGAATGGCTTAGTATATTTCTTAGAATCCGTTAAAATGCTGAAAAAGACGATTTAGGCTATTTTTTCTTTTTTTCCTCCATTACCTTGTCAAAATCAGCTTTTTCCGGCTCCCACAGTTCTATTTTGTTGCCTTCCGGATCCATAATATGAATAAACTTTCCTATGCCATCGTAGGTTTCAATTGTATCTATTATTTGTACACCTTTTTGTTTAAGTTGTTCGGCAAGTTGTTCGATATGCGTAACCCTGTAGTTAATCATAAAATCTTTAGCTGACGGCTCAAAATAATTGGTTTTATTGTTGAATACACTCCATTGCGTCATGCCATATTTTGAAGCATCATTACCTTCCCGCCATTCAAACATAACCCCATATTGATCAATGCTGAACCCTAAATTATCCTGATACCATTTTTTTAAAGTTTTTGGATCGGTGCTCTTAAAAAAGATACCTCCTATGCCTGTCGCTTTTGCTGAACTGTCCGAACTGTTTTTCTTTTTCTTGTAAATGCCATCAAAAGCAACGGCAACAACACTGTCTTTGCTGTTGACAATATCCCATTTTTGATGCACAAAGCCGGAGTCATCTTGAAACCAGATGATGACATTTTGAGTTGATTTTTTGTTTTTGGGATTAACAACTGGCTTGCTCTTTAAAATCATTCTTCCATTTTTATATTTCCCTTTCAACTCCAGTATATTTCCGGTATTATCAATATAAACTTGACTCCACATTTTGTCATTTGCATTGTAATAGGAATAACTTGTTCCGGTTTGATCTCCGGATGTCCAGTTTTCTTGTATCGCACAACTGTCTTGCATCAGCACTATTTTATTCTCACCTACTTTTTTACCGGCAGAATTGTATACATCCCAGTTGCCCAACCAAAAATCAAATTGCCGAAATTCTTTTGCAGTGCAACCTTTGGGGGTGTTGTTTGATTGCGCATAAGTGAGTTGCATGGATATAAATCCCAGTACAAAGCAAATGTATTTTATCATACCGTGAATTTACAAGAAAATATTAATGAAATCTGTTGGCACGTTTAAAAGTCCCCATATCGTTGAAACGCACCCCTTGTTCTTGCATTACTTTATGAGCTTGAGCGGCAGTAAGCTGTCGGATATAAAATGTTTCATTAACTACGAAATGATGTATGGCATGTGTGCTGCCAAAATTGAAACAAAAAAACTGAAATGGCAGCAAATACCATTTGTTCAAAATTTGGGTTTGCTGCATGACATTGCCAAGTTCCACATCACCGTAATAATGCATATTGGATGTGATAAAATGCAGGCAAAACATGCGCAATAAATTCGGAAATATCAGTATGGCGACAAGAGGATTTATCCAAACGAATTGGGCTTGTATCCAAGTGGGACTTTGATAGGGGATGCCCACTAATTTTGTAAAATAATGGAAGCCGTAATGTATCAAAAAGAAATACCAGATAAAGTATAAAAGCAACGTGAAAGGCAACATGCCATACAGATTGATTTTTTTAAATTCCAGCGCTTGTTTTTTCTCTAATTCTCCCGATTTCACGGCATCAATAATATCTTTTTTTATGTTGTGCGCTCTTACTACTCCTCCAAAGAGAATATCTGCTGTTGTCAGCAGTCTTTTAAAACCCCATTTTTCACCATTGGTTACACCGCGCTCTTCCACATCTGTCTTGGTTCCGGATGTGCGGTGGTGGTGAAAATGCAATTCGCGGCGATACCAGGGATTGATGGTCATAGGTCGAAACAGCCATACACCCAACATCATCAGGTTTTGCATGAATTTATTCTTTTTGAAATACATGAAATGAATCAAATCATGTTCGAGTTCGTGTAAAATGGAAGTCCAGAAAGCTACCCATACGGCTAGCAATAGCCAGTTTATTTTATGTTGTAAATAAAAAAATGCTCCAACCAAAATCATCAGGCAGGATATGAAAAAAATGGCAAAGCCGATTGTATTTTGATGTTTCAAAAATGCATATTTCGTGCGAGCTTCTTTGCTGGCATGTTGAATTTCTTTGCGAATGATTTTTGTGCGCATATCATCACTGACAGCTTCAGTTGAGAAGGTATTCATACAATAAAGTTACGAAGAAAGAAGTATAAAGAGCTAAACTTAGGTAAAGTTGCTAATCGGTCGGAATTTTGATTTTAAGCCCATTCAGGTTTTCGTGAACATGCAACTGACAGGCCAATCTGCAATGTCCCGAATCGCATAAAGGCAATGTATCCAACATGCATAATTCGGAATCATTTGCCCCATCCAGTCGCACCTCATCAATATTCAAAACTTCAATTCTGCAAGTGCCGCATAGTGCCATGCCACCACAAATGCCTTCTATCTTCTCATAGCCCTCGCCCTTTAAAACTTCCATCATATTCAATTCAATACCCAAAGGGATTTCAATTGGATGAAACGACAAATCTGCTTGTTGTATGTAAATAAAAATGGAATCCAAATCAGAACGAATTTACGCCGTTTACTGTGGTGTATTTCAAAAGTGGTTTTTTGCCGATTAGCAATTCAGAAGCACTTTGCGCCATTAATGCAGCTTCATGGAAACCGCATAAAATAAGCTTCATCTTCCCTTCGTATGTATTGATATCACCAATGGCATAAATTCCTTTAATATTTGTCGAATAATCTATCGTGTTCACCGCTATAGCATTCTTGTCGATATTCAATCCCCAGTTTGCTATTGGTCCTAACTTAGGGCTCAAACCGAACAAGGCCAAGAAATAATCACATTCTATATCCTTGTGTGAAGTATCATTATGCGTGATGCGCACTTTATCCAAATGATTTTCGCCAAACAAATGCGTTACATTAGAGCTGGTTTCCATGTTGATTTTTCCGGACTCAGCCAGATCTTTGCATTTTTCAACACTATCCGGAGCCCCTCTGAATGTTTCACCACGATGCACCATTGTAAGCTCTGCAGCCACATCGGCTAAAAAGATGGTCCAGTCCAGTGCACTGTCGCCACCGCCGGCTATGACAATTTTTTTATTTCTGAATTTCTCAGGATCTAAAACCATATATTCAACACCGCGCTTTTCATAACTGACAATATTTTCGATAGCAGGTTTGCGTGGTTCAAAAACGCCTAAGCCACCGGCTATACAGATTACTTTTGCATGTACTTTCACGTCGTGGTCAGTTGTTACAATAAACGATTGGTCTTCTTGTTTTTCAATTTGCTCCACCCGTTGTCCTAACGTAAATGTCGGCTCAAACGGCTTAATTTGTTCCATTAAATTAGTGATTAAATCCTGAGCCAATACCATAGGATAACCCGGTATGTCATAGATTGGTTTCTTAGGATAAATTTCAGTAAGCTGTCCTCCTACTTGCGGTAGATAATCTATCAAATGGCAGCGCATTTTTAATAGTCCCGCTTCAAATACGGCAAATAATCCGACTGGCCCTGCGCCAATAATGCAAATATCAGTTGAAATCATACTCATTTAAAATTAAATACCACTCAAAAGTAAAAAGAGATAAATTAAAGCAATGTTATTAATTATAGAGGCATGCTCTTGTTATTTAAAGTGTTTTACTAGATTATTACTATGTTTTTTTATGAAGATATGTAAATCAGCAATGAAGAAAATTGTGTAGAAGTAAATTTTTTTTTAAAAACATTTGCATTTATCAAAGATTTCAGTTTACATTTAGGCAATGATTTCAAAACTCATAAAGAATATATTTTCGGTGGGCAAGAAAGAACAAAAGAAAACAGAAAAAACAGCTAAGCCGGTTGCAAAAAAAGCAGCACAGGCAAAGCATACTGTAGTTTCTAAAGCTAAAGTTACAAAGCCTGCGACTAAAGAAAATAAGGGCAGCGCTAAATCTTTATCTCCAGCAAAGCCGACTAAAAAGACAGTTGCTCAACCAGCTTCAAAAAAAACGGTAAAACCGGAAATTAAAAAAATTGCAACCGTAAAAAAAGCTGCGGTATCAAAAGCGAAAGTTGTAGAGAAAGTGGCTACTCCAACTAAAAAAGCAACATCAGTTGTGCAAAAAGCTAAAGCTGTTGTACAACCTGTAAAAAATAAAAAACAGGATAAAAATACTACACCTGCTAAACAAACTAAATCTACTTCTGTAACCTCAATTAAATCCTCAAAACCAGTGCCTAAAAAATCTGAACCCGCCAAACCAGAACCGAAATTGAAAAAGCAAGATGAAAAGCTGAAAACACCGGTGAAAACTGAAACAAAAATTACTCCATCACTGAAATCGACTAAAACAGAAGCTGAAAAAAGTAACTCCCAAACGGATAGTACGAGTAAAACAACGCCAGCTAAATCTTCAAATAAAAAACAACCACAAAAGAAAGGTAAAACAGAAGATACACCTCCGGCTAAATTTGTAATGCCATCACCACAACCCGGTGTAAAAAGAAAAGTAATAGTTGATTATAAAAATGTACCGGATGAAGTCTTGAGGGCATTATATGAAAAATATCCGCATGGGTATAATAAGGCAATTATACGTTTTATGAATGCTAAAAAAGAAATGGTATCTGCTGTGCCAATCGAGCTGGAAGACGTATCTTATTTGGTAAAAGTCTCTACGCAATTGCAAAAAATGGTAGACGATTATGATGAGGATGAGATATTCACAGAAGTAAATGTTCCTGCTGAAAAAGAAATTCCTGCTGGTGCAGGTGGTGACTTTGATGAATTTGACAGAAGTGATGACGATGATGCCCCAAAATCAAAATCAAAAGGCAGAGTAAGAAGTGCAGATGATTTGGAATACGGTTTTGATGATGAGGAAGATGATGAGGAAGATGACGACGACGATGATGATGATGAAAGCGGTGAAGTTGACGACGACGACGATGATGAGTAAATTTAATTTCCAATAATAAAGAAAGAGGCTGCACATCTGCAGCCTCTTTTATTTTTTAAGAATTATCAGATTAATTATTTGGCGCACCTGCATTTATCCAGCACAAAATTGTGTCTTTTTGAGCACTTGTCAGTGAACTTCCTTCCGGCATCGAACCGCTTGCCACTTCATCATAAATATGAGTTTTATGGTCTGAAATGAGTGCGTATGTAGTTAAATCATGTCCTCCGGCATGTGTTGCAGTATTGTGGCAACCTGATGTGGAGCATCTCGACTGGATAAGTGGATTAACACTTGATGCAAATGAGGGAGTTGTACTGCCACACGTGGGAACATAATCTTCACTGTTTTTTTTACAGGCAATCAGTGTGGATAACACGGTGGCTACGAGAAACAGAAGTTTAAATTTCATAAAATTGTTTTGTTTTGGTGTATAATCTTAACGGTGAAAATAACGGGATATTCTAGTAGTTTTACCAATCGAATAAAATAATATCTCAATAAAACGTTAAAAATTATTTAGATTTATGCATAATTCTTAATAAGATGTTCAAAATCAGGGTCTTTTTTATCGTTTTGCTGATTAGTTCACTAGTAATATGCTGCAAAAAAGAAATAAACAATAATCAAGGTTTAGTATTGCTTCATGCTGAAATTGGTGATAAGCCCGGTATCTATGATGCAGCAGGCAGATACATGATTTTGCGCGGGGTTAATTATAATTGTCTTGGTGATTATTGGCAGGCTAATCCTGTAATCGCAACTCAAAAACAACCGGATGAAAATGATTATAAAATGATGGCTGCATACGGGTTTAATTGTGTCCGATTGCTTTTTAGCTGGAGTAAATTAGAGCCTGTTCAAGGGCAGTATGATTACAATTATATCCAACAAATAAAACAAAATATTGCATCAGCAGGAAAGTATGGTTTATATGTTATTGTGGATATGCACCAGGATGCCTGGGGGAAATATATCGCAACACCAAGTACCACTGTGTGTGATAAACCCAATAAGGGCTGGGACGGCGCACCATTATGGGCTACGCTAACGGATAATGTATCTACTTGCAGAACAACGGCTGATCGTGAAAGTGCACCTGCCGTAGTACATGCATTTGAGAATTTTTGGAAGAATAAACAAGATATTCAATTGTCCTGTTTAAAAGCCTGGGCAGAATTGGCTAAAAATATATGTACGTATGAAAATGTAGTGGGCTACGATTTGTTTAACGAACCCGGACTGGGTTATAGTAATCTCTTAGATGGCTCTTCAAAATTGAGCAAATTTTATGGTGATGCCATACGCCACATTCGCACGGCTGAGCAATCAGTAAATGGCTTTCAACATATTATTTTTTTTGAGACCAGTATCACGCAAAATGGGAATCCGCTTCCATTTATTCCGTCGCTTGGTTTTACAAACGATAAAAACATTGCCTTTGCCCCGCACACGTATTTTGAAGCTATATCGTATGCACTTACTATTGAGCAAGGTTATGATTTACTGAAGACCATTTCTGCATTATTTAAAACACCCATGCTGATAGGTGAATATGGCTTTTTTGACGGATATGCGACTGACAGCTCAAAACTGGCTCGTTTTGCAGCAAAAGAAGATGCCGGCTTCGGAAGCTCTACCTACTGGCAGTGGGCACAAGCACCGGGAGATCCCCACAGTATCAGTTATGATGGGTTACAATATCCCACTACTAATATGGCATTAATTGAATTGGATAAAAACGGAAATTTTACAGGCAACATTAACCAAAATTATCTGAAAGCTTTAAGCAGAAGCAGGCCTGTAGCTATTGCTGGAAAACCTACTTATTTATCATCAAATATTAATACGGGCAAATTAAGTTTATATGCCTCACTTAGTGGCTCGGGCACAACGATACTTTGGGTGCCATCAGTACATGGAACACCCGTTGTGTCTGGTACAAATATTGTAAAGAACGAAATACAGCAAGTAGATGGCGGTTTCCGGATTGCTGTGGAAGTTAACGGAGATTATAAAATTCACCTGAGTTTTTAAGTGCCTCAAGATTCTGCCGTTAATTTTAAAATTGCATCTTAATTAATTTGACATATAGGGAATCTTTTTTTGAAGATTGTTGTTAGTACAACATGGAAAAGATAGAATATATTACAAAACGAAGTATTACAGGGCCATTAGTTATTTTAGTATTTGCACTTATTTTTGGTGGAATGTTTATTTTTCTTGCTGCTGAAGCAACATATTTTGAATTAGGTTTTCCATTAGTTTTTGGTGTAATTGTAATTGTTTTTTCAGTTCTTTTCTTTCTGGAAGGTTTCTATAAGCATAAATTATTGTTTTCTACAAATGGAGTAGCTTATTTAGATTATAAGAACAACCTCTTAAAAGCCATACACAACAGCGAAATTAAAGCTATAAATTATCACCAGCCTACAGGCAAGAGTAAAACACATACTGTAGAATTTGAAACAGACCATGAATATTATACCTTTAATAGTGAATATGTAAAGAATTGGAAAGAGATTCTGGATTATTTATATACCTTAAAAATACCTGACAAAACCAATAATTCCTATTATGGTAAATCGAAACGAACACTTACTTCTCCTCAAAGTTATATGCTTTTATTTGCCGGTATTGCATTGCTCTTACTTGCCCTCATTTATGCCGTAGTAGTTAAGTATAATATTGATAAACAAAATCCTGTTAAACGAGATTATGTTTTTACCTTATCTTCCCAACCGGAATTTCATAAACAAAAACATGGGCATTATTATACTATAGAAACTCAACAAGCAGCTGGCTTTTCTATGAATGTGGGTTCTAAACATGATGAAATTGTAACAAGCTATAATACCTATGACACAATAATTTTACAAATCTCTGAACGAGATTATAAAGTAAAAATAAGCAGGGAAATCCAACCCAATTTCTGGGACAAGCATTATGATTACGATAATATAAAAATATATGCTATCAGTAAATATGGGCATGAATACAAACTATAATCATTATCCGGTATTTACAATTTAGTTCAACTGCTTCATTTAGCTGAGATATAATACAACCTTTTATTCACCTTATCTCGATGAAAATGAGTTTTTATCCTCTTTTTCAGTCTGTGTTCATAAACATCTGTTTATAAACAAACCCTTATTCTATTATACTTCAAAAGTATTTTGCACATCTACATCATAGATATCTACAGAGTTATTAACATAATTTGAGATATTCACATTGGTATTTGGGACAAATTGTGGTAAGAAGTGGGAGATTTTGTCAAATATCTTCTATTTTTGTACATGATACCACAAATTTTATGATTGGATTAACCGGAAATTACGAAGTAAAAGTTGACAGCAAGGGCAGAGTGCGCTTGCCTGCCAATCTTTTGCAGCAACTTCCGGAAGACATGCGCAATGGTGGCTTTGTTATGAATAAAGGCATGATGAATTGTTTGCGGCTATATCCCAAAAAACAATGGGATGCCGTTACACTGGAAATGAACCGCTTAAGTTATTTCAGAAAGGATGAAAGCAACTTCCTGCGCTTTTTTTATCAATGGGCATCAACAGTCGAAAAAGATACCAACGAACGGATTCTGATACCAAAAAGATTATTGGAAAAAGTAGGAATTAAAGAAGATGTAACCATAACTGCTTGGCATGATGTAATTGAGATATGGGATACGGCCACATACAACGCATCGATAGTAGAGCCGGAGAATTTTGCAGATATGGCTGATGAGGTTTGGTCAAGAATTAATAACGCCAAATCATAATGCCATGTATCACGTTCCGGTTATGTTGCAAGAATGCATCGAGGGTTTGCGGATTATTCCGGATGGAGTATATGTAGACGTTACGTTCGGCGGAGGCGGTCATTCAAAAGCAATTTTAAATGAGTTGGGTACAAAAGGGAAATTGTTTGCATTTGATCAGGATGAAGATGCTTTGGCTAATGCACTTCAGGATAAACGATTTACACTGATACAAGCAAACTTCAGACATATTATGCGTTTTTTGAAATTATATGGCATCACACAAGTAAATGGAATTCTGGCTGACTTCGGCATCTCGTCACATCAGATTGATGAAGCTTCACGCGGATTTTCTACTCGCTTCAATGCAGATTTGGATATGCGCATGAACAGAAATGAAGGCATAAGTGCAAAAGAAATTATTAACACTTATTCAGCAGGACAACTTCAAAAGATGCTGAGTGAATATGGTGAAGTACAAAATGCAAAAACGCTGGCAATGGCAATCGTGGAATACAGAACAATGCAACCTATAGAAACAACCGACGAGCTAAAAGCAATTTGTAGTTCTGTTTCAAAAGGAAAGGAAGTAAAGTATTTATCACAGGTATTTCAGGCTATTAGAATGGAAGTGAATGACGAAGTGAATGCATTGAAAGATTTTTTAAAACAAGCTAAAGCCTTGTTACTTCCAGGGGGCAGGCTGGTGATTATGAGTTATCATTCATTAGAAGACAGACCGGTAAAAAATTATATGAAAATGGGAGTATTCGAAGGCGAACCGGATAAAGATATGTTTGGCAATTACATGCATGATTTGATAGTCATTACTAAAAAACCAACAGAAGCGACAGCTGAGGAAGTAAAACGAAATCCGAGAGCCAGAAGTGCTAAACTTAGAATTGCAGAAAAAAAATAAAGAGTGGAGGAACAAGATAATATACAAGAATTGCTACAGGATAACCAAGCTGATCCGGTTGACGTGTCAAAACCAGCACCTAAGTCGGATGGAGTATTGTTTGCCCGATTGCAGCGTATGATAGAAATGGTATTGCGCTTACTGGGGGTGGATGATTGGGTAAACTATGGGCAAGTGATGCGCAATGCATTATTTGTAATCAGTATAGTGTTTATCGGAGTGATGGAGGTCTTCAACGGTCACTTGGCAGTGAAAATGAACAGAAATATCAACAAGAAAAATGAGAAAATAAAAGAATTGCGGTGGGAATACATGACTGCTAAGACAGATTTAAACCAAAAAAGCAAACAAAGCGAATTACAAAAAATAGTAGAACCGTACGGACTTAAAACATTACAAGAACCACCGAAGAAGATTGAAATAAATAAGAATAGAAAGTGAAAAGTAAGAAGTAGTAAGTAGTAAGTAAGAAGTAGTAAGTATAGAGATACAAAAATTAATAACTAATAACTAATAACTAATAACCAATAACCAATAACCAATAACCAATCACTAATCTCCAACAACCACGAATGAACGTCAAGTCAAATATCATATTGCGAATTTATATTGTAGGAGCAATCTGTGTGTTGTTTGGCGCTGCCGTATTAGGTAAAATCTTTTATATACAAACTTATCAAAACAGCTATTGGAAATCTTTGGCGGATAGTTTAACTACAGAAATTTTTGAAATTCCTGCTGAACGCGGAAACATCTATTCCGCTGATGATAAGTTATTAGCGACGTCAATTCCCTATTTTGAATTGCACGTAGATTTTGCATCTAAAGCAATGAAAGATGCAATTTTTAATAAAAACGTCGATTCTTTGGCTTACTATATGTGGGCTAATTTTCACGAGCAATCAGAAAGTGCATATCGCAGAGAACTGATAAAAGCTCGTAAAAATAAAAACCGTTATTACTTGTTGACCAAAAAGGCAGATTATACTTTACTCAACAAAATCAAAACATGGCCACTTTTCAGAGAAGGAAAATTTAAAGGCGGATTGATTGTTGAGATGTATCAGGAACGCAAAAATCCTTATGGCTATTTGGCACAAAGAACGATAGGGTTGATTCGTGATAACGCCCCAGATATCGGTTTGGAAGATAAATACGATTCTGTTTTATCCGGTGTTCAAGGCAAGATGCTAAAACAAAAAATAGCAGGTGGCGAATGGATTCCTTTAAAACGAGAAGGACAAATTGAGCCTAAGAACGGCTATGATATTATTACTACGATCGATTTAGGTTTGCAGGATATTGCAGAAACATCCTTACTTAATGCCTTGACAGAATATAAAGCGGAGTTTGGCTCTGCCATTCTGATGGAAGTAAAAACCGGAGCGATAAAAGCCATTGCCAATTTAAGTGAAAATTCGGATGGTTCCTATTCCGAACGCTACAATAATGCAATTGGTTCGCGCAATGAACCAGGTTCGGTTTTTAAAGTAGCCGCATATCTGGCTTTGTTTGATGATGGTTTTATCACACCATCAGATTCCATTAATACTAATCATGCCAGTGCAAAATTCGGTGATGTGTTATTGACGGATGACGGGCATAATCAACAATACACTTTCTTAACTCCGGCTAAAGCTTTGGCAGTTTCGTCTAATGTAGCAGTTGCAAAATGGGTAACAAAATTTTATAATAATGACCGCGAAAAATTTTATGAGAAATTAGAACAATTTGGTCTTACAGAAAAAGCTCATGTTGAAATAAAAGGTGAGCAGCAACCTCTGATTAGAAAACCTCAAACATGGAGCTATATGTCTTTGCCATGGATGGCACACGGCTATGAAGTAAAATTTACGCCACTTCAGATGCTTACCTTTTATAATGCAATCGCCAATAGTGGCAATAGAATGAAACCATATTTGGTGCAACGCATTGTAGAGAACGGGAAAGTTATTCAGGAATTTAAACCACAGACGACCAAACAAAAAATTTGTAGTGAACAAGCAGCACAATGGGCGAAGGATATTATGGTGGCTGTGGTGGAAGACCCTAACGGAACTGCTCGCTCCATTCGTTCGTCTCATTATAAAATTGCCGGCAAGACAGGCACTGCGAAAATGAGCGAAGGCACTAGTGGATATACCAATAAAAATTTATCCTCTTTTGTCGGCTTTTTCCCGGCTGACAATCCCATATACTCATGCATTGTTGTAGTGGGTGGGCCACAAGGGTTGCTGACTACAGGAGGTGCAGTTTCTGCGCCCATCTTTAGAACGATTGCTGATAAAATAATTACTTCAAATATTAAAAACGAAGTAGCTGTAAATAAGGACACCCTGCTTACTTCCTATCCGATGCCAAGTATGCTGGCAGATATTGCTGTCATAAAAGAAATGAATAAAAAGCTAAAATTAAAGGCAGATATAAGTGATGATTGGGAATATGCAATAATAAAAACAGATAGTCTGAATAAGAAAACGATTACTCAAGTTTCCTACGAT
This sequence comes from uncultured Chitinophagales bacterium, assembly GCA_964584555.1. Taxonomy (GTDB): domain Bacteria; phylum Bacteroidota; class Bacteroidia; order Chitinophagales; family JADIYW01; genus JADJSS01. The sequence goes on along the minus strand of CAZPBT010000008.1, from coordinate 9,605 downwards.
AAAAACGCAGTACCTGATGTAAGAGGTATGTTGCTTGATGATGCGATTGCTTTGTTGGAAAACAAAGGATTGCATGTCGGATTTTCCGGTATAGGAAAAATTATAAATCAGTCTATACAAGCGGGTACGCCAATTTTTAAAGGCTCATACATTCAACTCACACTAAATCCATGACAATTTGAAAGCTTTGCAAAACATATTATCTGATATAGCCGGTCTGCAAATACATGGAAATGCGACAGTGAATATACATGCACTGATTTTAGATTCTCGCCAAGTGAAACAAGATGATGTTTTTTTTGCAGTCAGAGGAAATGCGGTAGATGGTCATACATTTATAGATGCGGTAATTAATCAAGGTGCTCGTGTAATTGTATGTGAAGTATTACCCGAAAAGCTACACGATGAAGTAGTCTATATTCAAACGAAAAACGTAAGGGAAACTTGCGCCCTAATGGCTTGTAATTATTACAATCATCCTTCCCGAAAATTAAAATTAGTAGGTGTAACAGGAACGAACGGCAAAACATCCATAGCTACTTTACTCTATCAGATTTATTTAGGTCGTGGTGATAAAAGTGGGTTACTTTCTACTATCGTAAACAAGATAAACGACAAAGAAATTTCATCCACGCATACAACCCCGGATCCAATAGCGATTAATGCGCTATTGAACGATATGGTAGAAGCCGGTTGTATATATGCCTTCATGGAAGTAAGCTCGCACGCCGTTGATCAGGACAGAATTGCCGGATTGAAATTTACAGGTGGCATCTTCACTAATATCACACATGACCATTTAGATTATCACAAAACATTTCCGGAATATTTAAAAGCCAAAAAGAAATTTTTCGACAACCTGCCTGCATCAGCTTTTGCACTGACAAATATTGATGATAAACGAGGGGAAGTGATGCTGCAAAATACCAAAGCAAAAAAATATACGTATGCTGTGAAGTCGATGGCAGATTTTCGTTTCAAAATTTTGGAAAATGCATTTTCAGGATTAATCATACAATGTGATAATGTTGAAGTGCATTTGCAAATGGTTGGCCGATTCAATGCATATAATTTGTGTGCTATTTATGCGGTATGTGTATTGTTAGGAATGGACAAACAAATCGCATTGCAGGAAATCTCCAAACTCAAAGGTGCTGAAGGGCGCTTCGATACGCAGATTTCTGAAGATAAAATAATTGGCATCGTTGACTATGCGCACACACCGGATGCGTTGAAAAATGTATTGGATACGATTAATGAAATTCGCACACACAACGAAACTGTCATTACGATATGTGGCTGCGGAGGTAACAGAGATAAAACAAAACGACCTGAAATGGGTTTGATTGCTAGTGAACTTTCCGATAAAGTAATTCTGACTTCTGATAATCCGCGCAATGAAAACCCGGATGAAATTATTCAGGAAATGAAAAAAGGCGTTCCGGCTTCCAGCTTTACCAAAGTATTAGCTATTACCGACAGAAGAGAAGCAATTCGTGTTGGCGTTCAGTTGGCAAAATCCGGAGATGTCATTTTGCTTGCAGGAAAAGGTCACGAAAAATATCAGGAAATAAATGGCGTAAAATACGATTTCGATGATAAAAAAATATTAACTCAATCATTTATAGAATTTAAAAAATAAAACGGATGCTCTATTATCTATTTAAATATCTCGAACAACATTTTGACATGGCAGGTGCCGGTTTGTTTCAATACATCTCATTTCGTGCATCTATGTCTATTCTGTTGTCTTTGATAATCTCGATGATGATAGGCAGAAAAATTATTCGTTGGCTGCGAAGAATGCAAATTGGTGAATCTGTACGTGATTTGGGCTTGGAAGGGCAAATACAAAAAAAAGGTACACCTACTATGGGAGGCATTATAATTATAGCGGCAATCGTAATACCAACACTACTTTTTGCCCGTCTTGATAACGTGTATGTCATCCTGTTATTGGTTTCTACACTTTGGATGGGGGCTATTGGTTTTATTGATGATTACATCAAAGTATTCAAAAAAGACAAAGAAGGATTGCGAGGTAAATTCAAAATTATGGCGCAAGTTGTTTTGGGCTTAATAGTTGGTTGCACCTTGTACTTTAATAAAAATGTAAGTGTCCGTGATTTTAATTCTGTCTTTGTTTATAGCATTGATAAAGATGGTAAAGTAGATTTTAGCAGGCCTGAATCTGAAGAAGCTTGTGCTACGGTAATGTATGAAAATAAAGGCATACAAGTGGGTGATAAATTTTTGTCACACGAAACCAGAGCAGTAAAAACAAATTTACCATTTGCAAAAAACAATCTGTTAGATTATGCTTATTTTTTAAAACCATTTACAGATGATTATCAAAAATGGGGATGGTTGATATATATTCCGTTTGTCATTTTTATCATCACGGCAGTTTCTAATGCAGCGAATCTCACTGACGGAATTGATGGTTTAGCTTCGGGTGTGTCTGCCATAGTTTTAATAACGCTGGCAATTTTCGCTTATGTATCAGGTAATATAAAAATAGCTGACTACCTCAATGTCTTGTATATACCCAATTCTGCTGAAGTAGTAATTGTGTGCGCCGCGCTGGTAGGTGCCACCATAGGTTTCTTATGGTATAACGCTTTTCCGGCACAAGTATTTATGGGCGATACCGGAAGCTTGATGCTGGGGGGCGTAATTGCTACTGTAGCACTGATTGTGAGAAAAGAATTGCTAATACCAATTTTATGCGGGGTGTTTTTTGCAGAAAATTTATCTGTCATGCTGCAGGTCGCTTACTTCAAATATACGAAGAAAAAATATGGCGAAGGTCGCCGGATTTTTAAAATGGCACCATTGCATCATCATTTTCAAAAATCAGGATATCATGAAGCAAAACTGGTAGTGCGCTTCTGGATAGTAAGCATCCTGCTTGCGATAATCACATTTGTAACACTCAAAATAAGATAAAAAGAACTGAAAGTAATGTTAAATGATAAATGTTGAATTATTAATGATTGAAAAAATGAAAGAAAATAAAGTAAAAGATAAGTCATTCCAGTTTGCATTAAATGCAATCAAACTATATAAACTATTGCATCAAAAAAATGAGTTTGTGCTTTCTAAACAGTTTTTAAAAAGTTCGACAAGTATTGGAGCAAATATTGAAGAAGCAGATGCCGGAATTTCCAAGAAAGATTTTGTTGCAAAAATGAGTATAGCTTCAAAAGAGGCGAGGGAGACGATGTATTGGATAAAATTAATAGAGTATTCCCAATTTATTGAGTTTGACTTTACTCAAATAAAATCAGACTGTGAGGAATTAATAAAAATATTGACAAGTATCGTCAAAACAACCCAACTAAACCTTACAAAATAATTA